>CAZISK010000178.1:0-11062 GCA_964541355.1 uncultured Candidatus Obscuribacterales bacterium | reverse complement strand
CATGGTGAGATTGAACAAGCTCGAACTCCGAGCCCAGGTCAACGATATCGACATAGCCAGGCTCCAACCCGGGCAAATGGTCAACATCTCTTTGCGCGAAGACCAGCAACGCCAGCTTTCCGGCAGAGTGCGATTGGTAAATCCGCTCGTCGATGCCTCCACCAGAATGGGTGTGGTCCGCGTCGATCTACCAGTCAATGCCGGTCTCAAGCCGGGAATGTTCTTGAAAGGAGAGATCCAGCTAGGAACGAGAGAATCGGTGACCGTACCACTGGAATCCCTCGTGACTCGTAATGGCGAGTCTGTTGTCTTCAAGCTGTCTAACGACAACAGAGTGACGAGCACGGCGGTGACCACCGGAGTGCAGACCGACAAGTTTGTCGAAATTAAGGAAGGGTTGGCCCCGGGCGAAATGATCGCCGCAAAAGGCGCTAGATTCCTGTCCGACGGCGATACCGTGCGAGTAGGAAAATGAACTGGAATATTTCGGCCTGGTGTATTCGTAACCCGATTCCACCGATTGTTTTGTTTCTTCTCCTCACAGTGGCAGGAGTCGGTGCGCTAACTGGCCTGGGCATTGAAGAAGAGCCCAACATCGATGTGCCGTGGGTCTCCGTCACAGTTACGCAGAGCGGCGCTGCACCAATGGAGATGGAAACACAAATTACCCGCAAAGTCGAGGACGTTGTAGCTGGTGTTGCCAACGTCAAGCACGTGCGCTCTACGCTAACCACCGGAGTGTCCAGCACGGATATCGAGTTCGAGCTCGGCACCAGCAGCGATCGTGCCACCAACGACGTCAGAGAAGCGGTAACCAGAATTAGACAACAGCTTCCGCGCGGCATTGATGAGCCTATTATTCAACGGCAGGACTTCATCGGCGACTCCGGAATCACTTACACCGTGGCCTCGGCCAGAAGAACCACAAAAGACCTGACACATCTCATTGAAAACGATTTCACTCGGTCTCTGATGGCATCGAAGGGCATCGGACAGGTCTATCGCTTCGGTGGAGTCTCACGCCAGATATGCGTCGATCTGGATCCGCTCAGGCTCGAAGCGCTCGGCGTCACAGCCGACATGGTCAACTCCCAACTGCGCGGGATGAACGTCAACATGCCAGGCGGCAGAGGAGAGGTTGGTTCCACAGAACAGTCGATAAGAACCCTCGGCAGCGCGCACTCGCTCGAAGAGCTACGCGCCACACGGATAGTCTTGCCTAACAACCGTTGGGTCGAACTCGGTACTATCGGCAAGGTCACCGACGGTGCCTCGGATCAGCGCCATATGGCGCTTCTGGACGGCAATTCAGCGGTCGGAATGGAGATCAACCGGCGTCGCGGTCACAATATCGTCGAGGTCGAAAAAAATGCAGAGGAGATCATCACCACCCTTGAAAAGAAATACCCGGACGTAAAATTCACGCGCGTTTTCAGCGGTGCGCGCTATGTCAGAGAATCTTGTGAGGCCACCTTCGAATCGCTGATTATCGGAGCGCTTCTGGCGGTTGCCGTGATCTGGGTTTTCCTCAAGGACGGACGTGCCGCTCTAATCTCAGCACTGGCGATGCCACTGTCTGTAATACCGACCTTCGCATTCATGAAGGCGGCCAATTTCACGCTCAACGATATGTCTCTGCTCGGGTTAGCGCTGGTAATTGGGATTCTCGTCGATGATGCCATAGTTGAAATTGAGAACATCGTAAGGCATATAAATATGGGTAAAAAACCGTATGCCGCCTCAATCGATGCTGCCGACGAAATTGGATTGGCCGTGGTCGCGACAACTCTCGCCGCAGTCGTAGTATTTCTGCCGGTGGCCTTCATGGGAGGTATTCCGGGACAGTTCTTCAGGCAGTTCGGTTTGACCGTGGCGGTGGCGGTTTTTTGCTCGCTTCTGGTGGCTCGCCTGGTCACACCCGTTATGGCTGCGTACTGGCTGAAGGCTAGTGCAGCGCTTCAAGAGACCAACTGGAGCAACCGCATTTACGACCGCGCACTGTCTGTGGTTATTAAACACAGATTGATTACAGTCATAGCCGGAATTATTTTTTTCGCAGGCAGCGTTGCTCTGTTCCAGTCGCTGCCAACCTCGCTCGTCTCTCGCATCGACCGCGGCGAATCCCATATCAACATCGAATTGCCTCCCGGCTCACAGCTTAATGACACCGTGGCAGTAGTCAAAGAGTTGAGCAATAAAGTCAAAGCCAGACCGGAAGTCAAAACGGTGTTTGCTAGTGCAGGCAGCGGTGGGGAAGTAAACACAGGCAGACTGGTAGTTCAGCTTAAACCACGCAATGAACGCAAGCTGTCTCAGGACGAGTTCGAAGACTCCATTCGACCAGAGCTGCAACTCACCCCTGGAGCCCGTATCAACTTCAGCGGCGGTTGGGGCTCAGGCGCTGTCCATATCCTTCTAACCAGTCACGACCCGAGCGCTCTGCAACAGACTGCGCAAGCGTTGGTCAAAGAGATCCGAGCCATACCAGGTTTGACGGATGTTCAGTCCAGCGCGGCGGCGCTGAGACCGGAGATCGTTGTTCATCCAGATGTGGCTCGAGCATCCGAACAGGGAGTGTCGGTAGAAGCCATTGCCCGCACCGCTCTGGTTGCCACCATGGGCGATATCGACGCCAATTTACCTAAATTCGACCTGAGCGACCGACAACTTCCAATCGTCGTACGCATCGATCCAAAGTATCGCCAGAAAATGTCTGTAATACGCGATCTGCGCGTCATGGGCAATAATGGACGGCTGGTGCCGCTTTCCAGCGTCGCCACCATAGAGTTCGACAGTGGATTGTTCAAAGTCGACCGCTACGATCGCGCACGGCAGGCATCCATCACAGCAAAGTTCGGCGCATCTCTGACCCTGGGCGAAGCTATTAAGAAGATTCACGAAGTGCCAGCGTTCAAACACATGCCGGCTACCGTCAGTGAACACAAAGCCGGCGACGCTGAAATACAGAGCGACATATTCGGCGGTTTCGGCTATTCGATCATAACAGGCGTCCTCTTGATTTATGCAGTGCTGGTTCTTCTTTTCCGAGGATTTCTGCAGCCCTTCACCATCATGATGTCGCTCCCGTTGTCGCTTGGAGGCGCCTTGATTGGCTTGCTATTGCTCAACAAGCCTATAGACATGTACGCACTCATCGGCATCGTGATGCTCATGGGTCTGGTCACGAAGAACGCCATTCTACTGGTCGAATACTGTCTCGTTTCTATGCAACAAGGCATGTCCCGCGACGAGGCCATATTCAGCGCAGGCAAGACACGCATGCGACCGATCTTGATGACCACGACCGCGATGATCGCCGGAATGTTGCCTATTGCAATCGGCTTAGGCGCCGGCGCCGAGGCAAGAGCGCCGATGGCGATCGCAGTTGTCGGCGGCTTGTTCATGTCGACCATATTGACACTACTTGTAGTACCAGTTGTGTTTACCTACATGGATGATTTTCAACAGTTTGTACTCAAGAAATTTAAAACAGATGACACCGAAAGCGGTGCCTGCTCCGATTCGAGCAGTGGAGAGACTCCCAAAGAACTGGTAGGCGCCGCGAGCGGATCCGTTGACGCCAACTGAATGCCGCTCCCTGACCAAATTGCAGCGAACAAAGACAACCTGGTATAATTTCAAGCGTAAGAATTGCCAAGGTCCTGCTGCTAGCCGGATCGAAGAGGGTGCTATGACGGGCGAGAAGCCGACTGCAGACAACAACGATACTGAAGAGCGTGCTCCGGTGTCAGAAGAGGGTACGCCCGTATCGGAAGAGCATGCGCAAGTGCCCGAAGAACGCGCGCCGGTATTGGAAGAACAAGAACATGCGCCGGTGTCGGAAGAACATGCGCCAGTATTGGAAAAACGATCGCCAATATTGGAAGAACGTTCTCCGGTATCCAAAGAGCCTGCGCCTGTATTCGGAGAGCGTGCGACGGTGTCCGGACAACGCACGGCGGCGTCCGGAGAGCGTGTATACGGAGAGATCGAAAGACAGTTAATGACCTTGATTAGCCTCGAGAATCAGGAAGCCGCAAAAAATGTGTTTAACGATCTTCTCCGAATGGGTCGGGACGGCTACCAGTTCGCAATAGATCTCATTAGCGAGCTCAGTACGGAGCTGACTGGCGTGAAGTCCTTACAGATTGTGCCCAAAGGTCCACTTGAATTGGATGTGGACATGAAGCGGAAGAAGGATCTCGTGCTCAGGTGCAAGTATCCGATAGCGCCGCTAGTAGACATTCATGCCGTCACATTCGGCGAAGACCTCAATTTCGGCGCGCAGGTGGACAAAGACAGAAAAGCGCTCAAAATGAACATCCGGAAAGGGCTGAAGTTGACCATCAAATTCGGACCGCTCGAACAGACGATCGACGTAAAGGGCACAGCCATGCTGTCCCGGAATGAGAAAAAACAGCTCGTCCTTTCGACCACGACAACTATTCCGGGAACAGACAGCCCGATTACCATCTCCATTCCTTTGACCATGCTTTTCCAGCAAAGGAAGAATTTAATTTAGGCGGAGCCGCGACGACCCGTCTCCGCACTCTTGGTACCATGAGCGGTGCTCATTTCGGTTGACTCTTTACCCTGCTTCTTCCCGAAGCCTCGCTGATGACCACGCTCTTCTTTGCGCTCGGATTTGTGCTCCGGCCACTCGGTTGCAGCTTCCGCCGGCTTGTGGACTTTGGCCTGGTCTTCTTGCCTTTGCTCCTCTTCGGACTTACCACCGCCTCTGTGGCGACCGCCCTTAATAGTTGGTTGTTCATAAGTCATAAGAACTCTCCTCTATAGCGATCCTTGCGCAGAGCCTCTACACGCGACAATGCTCATCGCTACACGACTTCCATCACCTTTTTCTCTTTTCGACTACCGGACGGGCAAATCTCGATATTGGTTCCATCCAGTTAATCCCGGATTCAACATCAGGGATCTTCCCAGTGCGCACTTACCAAGAAATGCTTATCTTTGGGACGCTGGGCATTTTTCTGCTCCCAGTGGCACCAACATTTTCGGTCTTGCCGACCGCAAGCCGGCACATACTAAGGAACATTGACTACATGAGTCTCGAGCAACCTGCGGTCGAGGTCATCGACCTGAAGAAAACATACAAAGGCGGCAACGTCTGCGCTCTTAACGGCATCAGCTTCACAGTACCCCGCGGCGAAATTTTCGGATTGATCGGTCCGAACGGAGCTGGAAAAACAACACTGATTGGCTGTCTTCTCGCCCTTCTTCAACCTGACTCCGGCACGGTCAGAGTCTACGGAAAGGCATCCGATTCTATTAGTGTTCGCAAGAGTACTGGCTACGTTCCTGAGCGCGCCGATTTCGAGCACTGGATGACCGGCAGACAGTTCCTTGAATATCATCACGGACTATCCGGACAAGATCCTAAAACACGAGAAGCTGCGATTGATGAAGCGCTCACTATGGTAGAGCTGGCCGAGTCAGCCTGGAGACGAAGGCTGAAAACATACTCCCGGGGCATGCTCCAACGACTGAATATCGCTCAGCTGTTGATCGGAAAACCACAGCTGGCGCTATTGGATGAGCCCACGCTCGGTCTCGATCCGACCGGAGTTAAAGTTGTGCGAAACATAGTGCAGCACATGCGCGATACTGGTATCACAGCTATCATCAACTCTCACCAGCTCGACGAAGTGGAAAGACTGTGCGACCGTGTCGCCTTCATCCAGCAGGGCGAGATCGCCTCGATTGAGAATTTAAAAGGTGGAACCTTCAGCAACTACATGCTTTTCGTCAGGTGGAGCGAAAATCAGCTCAACGGAACTCTTGCCTCCGTAGTAAATGACGCTGCCTCCATTTCCAGAGCTATAGTCAGTGAATGCCACCATCAGTGGGGACGCTTCTCGGTTAATGATCATCTAGCGGCAACACGTCTGATCAAGGAGCTGGTAGCTGGAGGTGTTCCGGTAGAAGAGGCGGTGCCCGAGCGCACAAGACTTGAGCAACTCTTCACAGGCACCGGAGGTAAGTCAAGCCATGAATAAAACAATCATGCGATTCACGGCGATGTCCGCCTGTCTCGATCCACTCAAGCTGCTATACGTCGCCATGCTTGGCTTCGTCATGCCCATCGGCATGAAGGTAGCATCGATGTTCCACGGAGCATCTGATTCACAGACTTTCGAAATGCTTACAGGTAAAGTCGGCGTCGCTTTTGTACTCATGGTACTGTGCCTGGGTCTCGCCGGCAACAGCTCGACCCAGGGGCGAGGCGGCGAGTATCTTCCGCTGCTCTTCACAAGACCGGTGACCAGATCGGAATATGTACTCAGCAAGTGGGTGATTATCACTCTAATCGGAGGTTCGCTTGCCGCCCTGCAAAACGTGATAGTCGCAGCAATCGGACTTTACTTCGGCGAAGCGATCACGGTAGCCGCAGTCTTCAGTATGATAGCCGAAAGGTTCATGGATGCAGCGTTAATCTCAGCCGCCATGATTTTAACTATGCTCAATCGCAATCCCGCCTTTCAAATCGTCGCCATCCTCTCATTCTACATTTGGTTGGCAGGACAAACCATACCGCCGGTCAGCGTCGCCGGAATGAGCGCGGGCGGAGACCTCTCGATAGAAGCGACGAAATTCATGCTGGCTGCTTCCCAATACATCGCACATCTCATCCTACCGACAGTCAACGTTTATGATCTGATCTCTGCAAGATGGTTGAACTTTGCTCCACTCATAGGCTATCTATCCGCGGTGACTCTCTATCTTGCTCTCGCCATCTCAACGACAAACAAGAGGGAATTCTTCTATGGCACCAACTGATGACAGATCTACGAGACTAATGCCAAAGGCACTGGTGGCAGTGGCAGCTCTCTTTTGCTTCGCTCGAGTTATCGATCTCGGTATCAGCGCGGTCCATCTTCCAGACAGGCATGCCACGGAGCAACTTATCAACTGGCGTGATATGCCTGACTTGAACGTGCCTGAGGTCAAAGCAAATCAACAGTACGTACCGCCACCGGTGCACGACATCTCGCCTGAAAGCATGGAAGAGATCAGGAAAGTCCTGGTCGAGAGCCGAAAACAAGACAGATATGTGCTCTACGAGTTCTACGCCAACTGGTCGGATCCCTGCAAGGAGATGGAAAAAACATCGCTGTGCAACGATCAGGTAACGCAAATGGTTGAACGGAACTTCATGCCTGTTCGCGTTACCGACAGATTGAAAGAGCTAGGCAAAAATCCACGCCTGGTCACCGATTTGCAAAAGAAGTTCAGGATCTTTGCCTTTCCAACGCTCGTGATTGTAGATCGACGAGGCAATACAGCAGCAACGCTGGTAGGCAACTGCTCTTCGCTCACGACCTATCGTTTTCTAAGCCGCGCGCTGCACTCCCTTAACCAGAAGCGAGCCAAGGCCAAACAGCGCTCTATTGCGAGTCAACCGTTTAGTTAAACGTCACCTTGCGCCTTCCTGAAGGCGGTTGATGACTTTCTCAATGCAGCATTCTCCGCCATCGTTGCGGAGGAAAGATCCTCGACTGTTGAATTTGCGCATCCAGTCCATTAGTGTCCATCGCGCATGCGAAGGCGAGTCTCATAGAGCGACCTTTGACTAGTTTTCTCAGTCCAGCATTCTCCGCCCCACCAAGCCTCCAGGAGACGCCTCTATGCGGCTTTTTCATATAACTATTGCACTAAACCTTGTGGTTCTTCTTGTTGCAAGTTAGACTCAAGATATCGTTTCAGATCTGGATTGAGCGCTTTACTCATGTTCAATTTAATAATCGCACTGTTGTTTTCGTTAACTTGCCTATTGCCGGCGTTCGCAGGTACCTCGGAAGACAAGTCGCCAGGCCCTTCGACACAAGCTGGTACGGCACCAGGAGCGGCCTCTATCGTGTCGAATGAAGCACCTCAAGCTACTCAATCGCAATCGCCGACAGACGCAACCCCTTTGACCGAGATGTCTCAAAACTCAACGACAAAGCAAGACAGTCCGCCGACAGGAACTGAGCCATCAGAAGCGAGCGCATCACCCGAGCCTAGTTATGACGCTATCTCCAAGAAAGCTATTGAGACCGGCATTCCAAGCGAGGCTTCACAGGGTCCGCTTCTCTCGGATCGTCGCCATATCCGCGAGTGGTTGGTGAGTGTAAAGCAACGCGGGGTCGGCATAAGCTTCTACATGCCGTTGTATGAAGATATAGAGACCGGAGTTCGAGCTGGAGTCCCGGAGCAAGTCACGCACTCGAAGGTCCAGTCGATTTGCGCCAAGATTGCGGCACAGGTAAAAGAAAGCAGCAGACTTCAGCGCTGGCGACCGGTGAAGCCCATAAAAGAGAAGCCGGAGAGACCAGTGTATTGGATTGGCGAGCGCCGAGATGATGACGCTTTGAAAGTGAAAGCCAACGATTGGTATAACAATGCATTGAACTTATTGGGTGATAAGGACGACAAAGAGCGGCGTGAAGTCCAGTCGAGACTCTGGCGGCAACGCGATGCATACTTGAAAGATATGAGAGAGCGTTGGGGGGGACCCAAGTGGGAAGGTTATGGCAACAACGATAACCTCAAGTATGACAATCAAGTCGTACCATTGTATAGAGCGCCGAGAAAAGATCTGAAGGGCAAGTAACCTTCTAAACGCTCATTGTAGCTAAGTTTTCGCACATCCATTTGTAAAGCTTTTGGGCTTTTAATTGGAGTCGGCAACGACTCCAATTTCGAATGCTACAAGACGAGCAGTCAAGCACGTCTTGGAAAGCGATGAAAATTTTGGGAGGACTTATGTCAGTACTTGGTTTTATTCTCTACTGTCTGGTAGCCGCTGTCTGTGCCGGTATCGCAGATTACCTCGCACCCGGAAGGATCCCAGGCGGATTTCTTGCTTCTGTGATCGTGGGCATAATCAGTGCCTGGATCGGTGCTGCTTTGATGGGTTCTTTCGGACCAGCTCTGGCTGGAGTATCGCTATTGTCGTCAGCTGTAGCTCTCGGAAATTGAATAGTGTTATCGGAGCTTTCCGTCTCGTCGATTTCATTTAGATAGTTGTCTAAATAGAACTTTCCGCTTGAAGCTAACATGATTGACCTCCAGGATGCGCATTTAAGCACCGCCAGCAAACCCTGTACTGGCGCTTAATTGCTAATTTCTCGAATCATTGGCTCGCAAACACAGTCGAACCATTCACTGTCTAAAATATGCTACACAACAACCTCGGTGTCAATATTTTCGTAGACTCCAGACTACAACTTCAACAAGCCCGCGAAAGCCGGAAATATCCCAAAGATGCAACCAGTGTTATCACTAACAAGTTCACGGGCATATATAGAGGTTCAAAAAGCGTCGTTTTTATACAACAGAGAACTGAGACTTTAGAATACAAAGAGCATCCAAACCTTAAATGTAGTGTATAATCTACACACAAACCCTCAAGGAAATGGCACCATGGCAGATTCGCGTAACCTACTTGGAGCAATCGGCAAAACAATTCGGAAGCGCAGAGAACAGCTTGGAATATCGCAGACAGAGTTAGCAGAAAAAGCTGGTTTACACCGAACCTATATAAACAACATCGAAGGCGGCTCGAAGAACATTAGTATCGACAGCCTGAAAGGTATTGCCGACGCCCTCAACACCAAGATCTCCGAACTATTGAGTTCGGCAGAGGAGAGTTCGGAAGACTCCGGTCAACCCATCAAAATTCTGCTGGTAGAAGACAATCCGGCAGACGTATTCATGTTCAAGCGCTGTGTGAAACAAAGCTCGCTGCCTACGGCAGTCGAGGTTTTGGACAATGGAAAGAAAGCTCAGGAGAAACTGGACAGATATAAAGATACGCCGTCCGATGAGCTGCCCGACATCGTCTTTCTCGATCTGAACCTGCCTGGCCGCAGCGGCTATGAGATCCTGGGCGACCTGAAGGGCAACGATATGCTCCGGCATATTCCGGTAATTATCCTCACCACATCATCAAATCCACAGGATGTGAGACGGACGTACGGACACTTCGCTAATTCGTTTATGACAAAACCGGTTGATCCATCAGAGTATGAGAAGGCAATCAACAACGTGCTTACCTATTGGTTCGCCACGACCTCGCTGCCCTCGGGACGATAGCTCCGACAACAAATCGACGTGAACCGACATAAGCAGGTTCACTCGATCGTGTTCTGCCAGCGACTTGATTGAGGCTGACAGACCCTTTGGGAAGTAACTACTGTGCCTTTTGTCCAGGATTTTCCGCAGAGTGTCGTGAACAGGAATCCTCCGCCTGTGTCGGCAACTCGGCTCTGGGGAAATTGCTATCAGCAGCAGCACCGGATTCTTGAGCTGACTCTACTGCGAACTTCCTTCTCTGCGCGTCGGCGGTGCGATTGATCTCATTGAAGCTGTCAGGATCACGATCCTTCATTCCTTGCAGAGCTCTTTCGATCTTGTATTCAATCATCGACTGTTGATCCATAAATACAAGAACACCAAATCCGATGGCAATCGCAAGAACGATGAACGCAACAGCCCAACCGATTCCTCCAGAGTCCCGTTCTATAATTACGACCTTTCGATCATCATTATCCGCTGTCATTGGCAGACCTCTTTGATACGATAGAATGTCCACGAAATTTTCCTTCTGATACCACTTACAACACAGCTTTTTGAGTGCGTCGCTTCGATGCGATTGCAACTCCGCCGACACTCGCGAGGACAATCAGCTCCTGCGTGACGAGCCTTTGCAAGTCGACTACGTTTGCCTCCTTCAACTCGCTGACGTTGATATCGATCCATTTGGAGAGAAGCGCTGGAGTTACCACTGTTCTCTCGGGAGGGTCCCAGATAAAGCCGTAACCCATCGGTTGGCTATGACCGCTTCGATCTTGACGAGTCCAAGGAGGGTAGACCACCATACCGACCATGGTTATGAAACCAATGATCATAAAGAGTGTACGCAGTCTATCCATATGCCCTCCTGAACTCGATTGATTACCATCACATGGTTATTAAAGTGCTTTATCGATAGCGGATCCGGCTCTATCGAATTCGTCGTACAGCCGGCGAGCTTCTTTGTCGGAGACTTCGCCATCAC
>CAZISK010000177.1:0-11067 GCA_964541355.1 uncultured Candidatus Obscuribacterales bacterium | reverse complement strand
CTTTCTTTCCGTTATATCTTCGTAGGTTCCGAGCGTGCCGACGACGTTGCCGTCGGCATCATGTAATGGAACCTTGGTTGTATCGAGCCACACCTGCCTACCTTCAGCAGTCAGTTTGGGTTCGATGATATGTCGATGCGGGCGATTGGTCTCCATGACCTTCCTGTCCCATTCTACGAACCAGTCAGACTCCTCTTTCTTCCAGGGACAATCGTAATCAGTCTTTCCAATCAGCTCATTAGGATCTTGGAAACCAGCAGCTTGAGCCACCTTTATGTTGCAGCCGAGAAACCGCGATTCTCTATCCTTCCACCAGATGCTCACAGGAATCGTATCGATGATTAGTTGAAACATTTGCTGAAGGCGCTCTACATCAGCTCGCTCGCAACCTTCATTAACTCGTGGTTGAATCGGATCCACCTCCGCCAACCGCTTTCGGAGGCTTTGGAGCTCCTCGATAAGCTCGTCTTTACTCTTATCGCGATCCTCAATCTGAGGATCCGCACTTTTCCTCAGAGCTCTTGTTAGATAATCGAGCTGCTCTTTCTCGTTCATACAGGACCGCAAAACTAGTGTTGACGGTAGGAACTTTCCGGTCGTAATAGACATGCCCAAATTCCATTCATTTCTCACTTGTCTATATATTACAGACCGTTATTGATCCATTTGGTTGGGTAAGATGCTGTCGGCACAACGATTAGGTACTTGAAAATGCTGCTCATCGATGTCGAACACCCCCTTCTGGTAGGCAAAAAGGTCTGTCTAAAGACCGCAGGTTTTCTGTCCGGTCCGAAGATTCTGGTGGACGGAGTGGAGCCACCGAAGGGCGCCAAGAATACCTACGTAGTCACTAACTACAATGGAAATCAGGTCGAAATCAGAATTCGCGTGACACTTCTGGATCCGGTCCCGATTTTGGAAATCAATGGTGAACGCTTCAACGCCTTGCCCCAACTCTCACCTGTCGAATATATCTGGGTGCTCACTCCGGCGGTAATGGTCTTTATGGGCGGCGGAATTGGAGGGCTGCTCGGAGGTGCTGCATCATATGCCAACATCTTTGTCTTTCGCAGCAAGATGACAAAACCGGGTAAATACCTGGTGACAGGCTGTATAACGTCGGTCGCGATGGTGTTGTATTTTTCCTTTTGCATGGCCATGTCATTTGCACTGAAAGGTGGAGCACCAGCACAGATGACTGTGGTTCCAGCATCGTCCCGATCATCGACCAGCTGGGCAAAGCCTGACGCAACGGACCAACAGAATGCGCAGGAGATGGATCAGATCGCTGATACGGTTGCAAAAGCGATCGTTGAAAACGGACTCTACGAGAACGAAACTCTGCAAATCATTCGAAAGGAAGTTCTGGATAGCAGCTGCGTCAAGAACAACATCGACGATTTCCCAAAGGTGCTGCAATCAAAATTCGATCAGATGGGCGGCAAATACAAGGCGACCAGAGCGAGCGGCTTCGACCTTGTGATATCCGATGATGCAGATCCGGTCGCAGTCTTCATAAATAACGGCAAGCTAGAGGTTAAGCCTAAGGACTAGTTTATAATCTTACGGTCGGTCTTCGCGGTCCTTGAGAAAGGACTGTTCGGTATCCATGAAAAAAGCACAAAATCAGAGTCTTATTCAAGAAGTCGCAAGAGAGCTCGACGGCTTTGTTCGAGTGAAAGCCGCAAAACAAAACAATCTCAAAGGTATAGATGTCGACATCCCTCGCGATGCATTCGTAGCTTTCACCGGTGTGTCCGGCTCAGGCAAGTCATCCATAGCGTTTGGGACAATCTATGCCGAGGCTCAACGCCGGTACTTCGAATCGATAGCACCGTACGCACGCCGTTTGATCTCGCAGCTGCCGGCGCCCAACGTGATGGAGATTCAGGGACTGCCTCCGGCGGTAGCTCTGCAACAGCGCAGAGGTGAGCCGACTGCCCGCTCTTCAGTTGGTACGCTCACCAACCTGTCCAACTCGCTTCGCATGCTATTTTCACGAGCCGGTGTCTACCCCCCGGGCAGCAACTCGCGTCTCGACTCGGATGCATTCTCACCCAATACTCTTGCCGGAGCTTGTGAATCCTGTCATGGCATGGGTGTTGTCCACACCGTGAGCGAGAGTTCGCTCGTACCGGATCCGACCCTGAGCATCAGTCAGAAAGCGATCGCCGCGTGGCCAGGCGCGTGGCAGGGGAAAAACTACCGGGACATTTTGGCGGTGCTTGGATACGATATTGAAAAACCGTGGCAAGATCTGTCGAAGGAAGAGCGCGATTGGATTCTCTTTACTGACGAGAAACCTGTCGTCACAGTGCATGCGCAAAGGGAAGCTCACCGCATACAAAGACCTTATCAGGGCACCTATATGAGCGCGGCGGTTTATGTCCGTCATACGTTTGCCACTACCAATAGTGCCACTCTGAGAAAAAGAGTAGCACAATTCATGGACGTGGCAAACTGCACTGTGTGCCAGGGAAAACGGCTGAAGACCGCGTCTCTGTCGGTAAAATTCGCCGGGTACGATATTGCTCAACTGACCCATATTTCGCTCAGCGAGCTCTACAATATTCTGGCTCAAAGTTTCAAAGCCGGTCAGAAGGACGCTAACGATGTAACGAGCAATGTCGAAGTCGCAAATGTACTCGCAACTGATCTGATGCAACGCATCGCCTTGCTGAAAGATCTTGGACTGGACTACCTGTCAATGGACAGAACAACGCAAACCCTGTCCGCCGGAGAATTGCAACGACTGCGCCTGACGACGCAACTGCGCTCTGGTCTGTTCGGCGTTGTATATGTTCTAGACGAGCCCAGTGCTGGACTGCATCCACAGGACGCCGAGGCTCTTTTGAAAACTCTATGGCAGTTGAAGGCCGCAGGCAACTCACTTTTCGTGGTTGAACACGAGATGAGCATCGTCCGGCAGGCTGACTGGATCGTCGACATTGGTCCGGACGCCGGGGATAACGGTGGAGACCTGCTCTATAGCGGTCCAGTGCCCGGACTCGCGGCCGTGGAAAAATCGCAGACCCGCAGGTTCCTGTTTGACGGCGGAGCACATTTAAAGCAGGCACCGAGGCCCCCGAGCGCATGGTTCACCCTCAGCGGGGTTAATCGCCACAATCTCAAAGATTTTTCTGTCGAGCTACCACTTGGAGCGCTCACCGTAGTAACCGGCGTGTCGGGCTCCGGCAAATCAACTCTGGTCAGTCAGGTTCTGGCGGAGACGCTACAGTCGCAATTGGGTTCTTCCTCAGAGGAAGAAGTTAGCGAGGAAGCTGACGACGAGGAAGAGGAGATCGAATACCCGGAGGATATCGGTTGCGCTACGGTAGAAGGAATCGAATCCATTCGTCGTCTGGTCTCAGTCGATCAAAAGCCGATTGGGCGCACTCCACGATCCAACCTCGCCACCTACACCGGTCTGTTCGACCATATTCGAAAACGCTTCGCATCGACCGAGGATGCAAAAGCTCGAGGTTACAATGCCGGTCGATTTTCATTCAACGTGGTTGGGGGACGTTGCACTACCTGCGACGGCGAAGGCTACGTATCGGTAGAGTTGATGTTCCTACCAAGCGTATACACTCCCTGCGCGGGCTGCCACGGCACCCGATACAATGAGGAGACACTCGCCATACGATATCGTGGGTTAAACATTTCGCAGGTGCTGGATATGACAGTCGACAGCGCAGCGCAGTTTTTCACAGAACTACCTGCAGTGGCACGTGCATTGAAAACTTTGTCCGACGTAGGCCTCGGCTATCTGCGGCTCGGTCAGCCGGCAACCGAACTGTCCGGGGGTGAGGCACAACGAATAAAGCTTGCAAATGAGTTACAACGAGTCCAGGATGGTTCCACATTGTATCTGCTTGACGAACCAACCACCGGTCTGCATCCTGCCGACGTCGAAAAGCTGATGCTGCAACTTCATGCGCTCGTGGAAGGCGGCAACACCGTCATCGTAGTAGAACATGACATGGACGTCGTTTCTCAGGCTGATTGGGTTATCGACCTTGGTCCCGGTGCCGGAAAACACGGCGGCAAACTGGTAGCCAGCGGACCACCACAGGTGGTGGCAGCCTCGAACGAGAGCCGCACCGCTCCATTCCTTAGAAAGACTCTCGATCAATGTTGAGAACACATCAAACAGTTTGACAACTCCTGCATTTCGTCAGCACCGATGCTTTCCTCATGAACACCTCACGAAGCCTTGATTCTCAGCCTTACAAAGAGAAGTGCTTTTGCCGGCGCAGTGCATGCATCGCCGCTCATGGAAGTGCGATGCATTAACCAGTCTGCGAGTTCCTCTTTCCAGTTGAGCCTTCGCGGGATCTGTACTCCAGCCATCAAGGTGCAGAAGTTTCCAACTGCAGCACACCACAAGGCAAGATTGAACCACCAGCGAAGATCAGTTTTCGAGATCGCATGATGAAGACATTCGAACATGGGGATGATGAACTCATTCTGAAAGCCGCTTGTGAACAGGAGCGGCAGAGGCGAGAGGATCCAGGCCAGGTCCACAGTGCACGCACAAAAGTCGGGAGCGCATCAATCGGAACTCTTCGTTCAATCATAAATCCGACGGCTTGAAGCGCGAAATAAGCCAGAGGTCCTCCCCAGGCAAAATCGGTTGGATAGCTGACGGCTAACTCGTGCAATATGCCCGATACGACAAATACAAGCAACAATGCACACCAACCGGAGACGCGTTCATAATCAGATCCTCCGTCGTTTAAACAATCCGACAGACAAAGTGGTAAATGGAGCTCGATGAAAGAGTTAGAAACGCTGTGTTGTTCCGCGGCTACAGCAGACTCGGGTCGAGCAGCTCTTTTGCTGTATTGAGGAGCTTCTTTCGAAACGGTGTCATAAGCGGTATCGTCACCAGGCCGACAATCATCGCTACCAGGTCTGCTGCATTGTGCACGAGACGGTGAGTCTTGATTCGTCCGAAAGAGCGATCGTGAATCCAGTACAGTAAGATGCCCATTTTCATCAACCACAAAAGGTATGGCAGCTCCGCGTGAAGATCATCAGGAATCTTTTCACGTATACCATCTAGAAGACGCGCAAATTGATGCACAGCCTTATCGCGAATCAATTTCGAATCCTCACTAAACGGACTGAGCGGACTCTGCGGATCAGCAGCGTGCCGAAAAAGCGCTACACAAATTCCATGATAGGGCTCAAGCACTGTAAGATCCGCGATCAGCATGGATACCAGGCGATCCTTCAGAGAGTTGTCTCGAGCAAATATATCTGAGTATTGTTCCATCTGTTCATGCCAGAGGCGCAGGTAGAACGCCTGAATAAGATACTCCTTGGAAGGGAAATAGTAGTAGATGTTGCCCAATGCAACCTCAGCTCGCTCTGCAATCCCCCTCATCGTCGTATCTTCGTAACCGTGCTCCTGTAGGAGACAAATGGCGGCTTCCAGTATCTTTGCTTTTGTATGCTCGCTCTTTTTCGACTTGCCGCGAGTCCTCATATCGAGCTCCCGTCGGTTAATGCAGCAGCGCTCCACAATTGCTTTTCGCTAACTTGGCTATCTCGACCCAACAGGTTCTGATGCTCATGCTGGCCGATCTGCTTTACAGGTGAGCCGAACTTCGCCAAAAGGATGATGTTGCCGAAGTGCATACCACCGAGTACGAGGAGCACTATCCCGATTTTAGAGGCAAGCGTCTCAACGAGATCCTGTAGTCCCACGATCACAAGACCTTCCTTAAGAGTCAACAGTATGAAACCGAGATTGACTAAATAGAAACCGACTATCAACAGATGATTGATTGAGTCAGCCAGAGAATAATTGTCGCGAAATACATTAATTAGGAACACCCGACCATTCTTATACAGTGTCCGGGCGACCCATATAGTGAATGTGATGCTCACAATCATGTACCACATGTAGGTAATTACATTGAAGTTCACTGTCCTGCCCTCCGTATAGTCATTTTTGAACGTGTTCTATTTTTATTATCAATCCGACCGGTCCCTTTGTCAAGTATTTTTGAACGCGTTCTATTTTATTCATATTCTCTTCAAGTCCAACGAATTGACCTACAAAGTTGAGATACCACTTCATCGCATGCGTGGTATCAAAAAATCGCCCAATATGTGATCGTGTCAAACTATGGTGACGCCAGCAAATGCCCAGTGTCACTCCATCGAAGCTATGATTAGTCTACGCGTGGCTTGGTTTTAACAGCAACACATTGATTGCTAGCAAAAGGCGCGTACTCTTTGAGATGTAGATATAAAACCAGGTCGGCAAAGGCAGGCCGTTGGACATTCGCGGCCTATTTCTTCCTCTCGCTTGGGTGACTGTATTTGTGGACTGTAGGCATTACAGGCTTGCCGCAATCGGCTCCCTGCCCGCCCATCTTCAGCGTTTTATGGAGTACATCAAGCGTGATCCAACCGTCACCATCTCCTTCGCCGCTTTTTCTCTCGGCTCCTTTGACTTCCGGCTCACCATGCTGGTTATCGAGTAAGACCCAGACTTGTCCACTCTTCGGGTCTTCCCAGACATCATGGATAGTCTGGGAGTGCGCACCACCCATAGTCGGTGTCAAAATTGGAATCTCTCCCTTCTTCTTCATATCCAGCAAGCGTTCTTTGTCGATCAGATCGTTGGTGTATTTTCGTTGTCCAGTCTGTGGATCATCGTAGTATCCTGTGCACTTGATGTGTGGTGGCTCTTCACCGGTTAGCAGCTCTCCGGATTTAAGCACATGGTCCTGAACCATTCCTGGTCCACCCTCAGTTGGCTGCCCCTTCGCGTTGAGTACAGGCTTACCGTCACGCATAAGCAGGTCTTCTCCCATATCTGTTATGGTCTGGATACCACCAGGTTGAAACTCGGTCTTTGTGCGATTCGGTCCCATAACGTAGCGCACGTTGGTGTTGTCTTCCTTGACCTTACCGGTCTTGTCATCGACCTTGTTCATATGACCGTGCTCGTACATTGCATTGATCAGCGTCATCTGCAGAACCTGACTGGCCAGGTTGCGATCTCCGGAGTCAGGCTTGTTGAGGTCATACTTGAGTTCGTCCTTACCAGGTTTGATTGAGTTGTATACCTGCTCGGTACCACTGGGATCTGTGCCCTTGTAGTTGGTGGTGGGCTCGAACTTCTTACCTTCAGAGGTCGTCCATTTGCCGCTCAGAGCTACTTCCTTAAGAAGTCGCGTGTACTGATCGGGATGTTTCACCGCTGCCCATACTTCAACTGAAGTGACATTACAGGTCGGGTGGCTACCCTGATCGATCTCGAGCGGACGAGCGAGATTGTGCATCGCTGTATCGACCAGCGTCTCCTTCTGCTTCGCGTCAAAGTGAGGGCTCTTGTCTTTTGCCAAAAGGATATCAGCCAGGTTATTCATAGTCCTGACCACCTTCTCCGGCGGCAATTTGTTCTTACCAGCGTTTGCTTCGAACTCTTTCAGCCACTTGTTAAAACGATCCTGGTCCAGTCCGGAATTCTTCACTGCATCATTCAGCTTGTCGCGGGCTTCGAGCAACGATTCGGAGCCCATGACGAACTCACCACTGGCGATGCGATCGATGTCGCGCACCTTTGCAGTGTGAGGTTTCTTATCGGTACCGACGTAGTTGACGTCGGCATCATCTGTTACAGAAACCTTGTCTCTCGTGTAGGTCTTGCCGCCTTCGCGCTTGGAGACAAACTTGTCTCCGTCGCGAGTCCACTCGATATCGTGCGTTCCTTCCTTTGTTGGAATATGATCCTTGATGGATTTGAGCCCTTCCTTGTCGTAATCAAACGTTCGCGTCGCACCGCTAGGGAAGGTAACGAGAGCAGGCCGATTCGAGGCATCGTAATTGATGCGCTGCGACGCGATTGTCTCTCTGACTTTCTTTCCATCTTTATCGGTAAACTCGATGTTTCCATTGGCGAGAACTTTGAGGTCCTTGCGAATCTCACTCTTACCTTCTGCGGAGACCCACTCATCGGTATCTCCTTTTCTCGTCCACTTAGACTCTTTATCTCCGGATTTGGTTCGTATCTCCGAAAGTACTTTGTTGTCCTTGGCATCAGTTTTGTAATCGAGCTGCCTAGAACCGTCCGCGGTATCAACCTTGACTCGATCGCCATTACGATTGAATTTGTCAGTGACACCGTCTTTAGTGACTGTTTTCTCACTGTTTTTCGATTCGACGATCGTGACGCCATCACTCGTCTTGTAGGACAGATCTCCATCCAGCTTCAAAGATAAATTTGTTCTTTCTCTGGCCGGCTTCTCATCGGAAAACCAGGTATCGCCTTTCTTCGTCCAGTTGACGGTAACGTCTTTGCCATCTTCGGAGCGAGTCTCTTTGAGGCTTTCGACAGTCTTACCCTTTAGTTGAGCTTCGACCTTGCTTCCATCCGGTCTTGAAAGAGAGACTGTAGAAGGCCAGATACCATCTGAATTTTGCTTATCTGCCTGTTCCTTCGTGAGCTCCTTACCTGCGGCATCTTCGAACTTAACTTTGTCAGTGCGATGGTCAACTTCTTTGAAGACACCGTCGGGACTTATCGTTTTGCTACCATACCAACCGCCTTTGAGACTGCCCTTTTCGTCATACATTGACCAACTGGACATCTCCTCGCCATTGCTCATGACGGTCTTGCCGTCACTCTGGAACTTAATTGGTCCGAGATTCTCGTACTTCGTTCCATTGATGGTGACTGATTTGAGCTTGTCGGGATTTTTTGGATCGTACTCGAATATTCTCTTCACTTTGCCATCGGCAGATTCGGAAGATATAATTCGATTCTTCTCGTCACGCACGAATGTGCCGTCTTCGGTGACGACCTTGGTCTCGTGTTTTGTTGCAGCACCACTTTCAACCTTGGCACCATTGACAAGGATGCTTCCATCACCTTCCGGGACGACCTTCTTAGGCTTCGCGGACAGTTCGCCTTTTTCAGTCTTCTTGTCGTCAGCTTTCTCAGACTTCTTACCATCAGGTTTGTCAGCCTTCTTATCATCAGAAGGTTTATCCTTAGCACCACCAAGCTTGGGTGTCGCTTTGTCAATCTCTTTGAAGACATCTGGTAAGTTGAGGATCGAATCCGGCTCTTTTTCTTTGACCGGCTTCGACTGCTCATTCTTTTTGTCGGTCGACTCTTGCTGGTTAGCCTCTAGACTGAGTCTGGTGCTGAGCAATTGAAAATCTATTTGGGATGCATTGTTATCTTCAAGGGGAGGGGAAGTCGAATTCGAACGCGGTTTTTCTGACATGTGAAGGTGGCTCCTGAATTCGGAAGACGAATTAGTTCCACCAGGTACGGCTTATGTACGAACGCGCGAGGACTTAACGCAGATCCCTCTGGTGCCAGGGGGCAATCTCCGTTTTCGTCCAAAATAATTATCTTTCACCGGAAGTGAACAAAGTGTACCCAAATTAAGTATTGAACCTCGAATCAAAACCGCAAAAGTGCGGTAACAGGCAGTCTCTGGGCACGCCGGTTAGAGAGACTCATCAAATTTTTATCTAACGCCTGGTATATTACTGTGCGCATTAACACGACTCTCGTAAATAGCACAGGTAGCACTTCTCGGATGGAACAGTTCGCGATATTGATTTTCCAGATGCCATTTCACGACCAACGATATTTGGCTCCCACAGAGCTATCTCGCCACCTCGGGGATCTCACTCCGCAGCACCAACTCGATACTTTCGAGAGTTCATCGCTTTCTCAGCAATATCTCGCTACTTATGGATTCACCTTTTGCAGCAACAACTTGCTACCTTCGAGATTCCGCCTTCTCAGCAATATCTCGCTACTTCCTTTCGCTACCCCAACTCGCTTCCTTCTAGCTCTCGCCTTCTCAGCAATGTCTCGCTCCACCTGGGATCACCCTTCGCTGCCCCAACTCCCTACCTCCGAGCTCTCGCTTTCACTGCACCAAATTCAGGCTCTCCGCCTCGCAGTTTGAAACTCTTGTAAGGCACAGTATCATTGGCGGTCCGTGCTGCACCCGACTCGCCTCGGGCCCAGCGTTCTATATTATTGATTCGTTGGATGATGCGATCGCTTGACTCGCCGTGCTGATTGTCCTGAATCAAGCACCACTGTCCATTGATCCGCCGCAAGGTTTGCGACATTCCGTGTCCGGGACTGTAATTGAGAACTGTTCCTTTCTCCATTACAGACTTCTTGAAGTCACCATCGATCAGGTGTCCATGACTGTAGTCTTTGAAAGCCATATCGACCGGGGTATCACCGGTCACCATGTACAGAAGGTCGCGGCTACCGACAAACGTTCTACCGTCAGATGAGGGACCCGACTTATAGATGCCGCCGTCGACATCACCCTCGGAACGACCGCCTAATATCGGCAGCGTGTAATCGAAAATTCTGCTTACCGGACTGCGGTCTCCCTCGATCCAACGCGAAGTAGAGCCCGAGCGCCCCCATTTATCTGTAGCTGCGCTGATACTCCATTCATTTTCTTGTTTACCCTCGAACGAGAGAATGTCCTTCGAGAATTTCGCTGTTCGTGGCGGTGAATCAAAGCGCCCTATCGTCAGCGGGTTGCCCATCTCACCGCTGTTCTTCGTTGTATACTCGCCTTTCAGCGAAATCTGCTTCAACATATCTGCCATGGCGTGAGGGTGCTGCGTAAGCCCCCAGACAGTTGCAGAATTTATCCAACATGTGCCGTGGCCCTTTTTATCACGTGCATCAGCCGTTCCCTGATCGGAGGTCCCAGGCTCTTGTGCATGATACATAAAGTTCTCAGCAAGCTTTACCCTGGTCTTCTGATCGTAGAACATTTCCGGTCTGTCGCCTTTCACCATCTCCTGCAGGTTTTTGTACGTCTCCGCTACTGCCTTCTTGTGGTGCGCCTCGATCTCAGTGTTTGATTTGACTTTCGCAAGCTTGCGGAGTTCCGCCCGATCGTCCATCCGGTCTTCGAAGCTCTTTATCATGCTCTGCATACGCTCGAAGCGCGGCTGATCAAGGCGACCTTTCATGACCTCAAGGAATGCATCACGCGCAGCTTTTATGTCGCGATCCTTGTTGTTGAACTTTATCTCGGCTATACG
>CAZISK010000176.1:0-11072 GCA_964541355.1 uncultured Candidatus Obscuribacterales bacterium | reverse complement strand
GGCATCATGCCGGCAATATAGCCACAACAGCAATGGACGCAGGCTTGCTGGTTAGCTCCGGAGGCACGGCATTCGCCGCTCGTCGAGCCGGGATCACGGGCTTGCGTTTGGCTATGCATGAGGTGCGAGCTGGCGTGGCGTTGGCTGGTATCTTCAATGGTGCAGGTGCTCGCCAATTTGGCGGCGAAACACTTCAGCAATTGCGGGCCGGATTTTTCCTCGGTGAAGGCGCCTTCTCCCTCGGACATTCTGCTCTTTCCGGTGGTAGCAGCCTTGTCAATAATGGGCTGAAAATGTTTGGAAGACAGCCGACACCCAGACCGGAACACCTGAGCGAAATTGATGCTTTGATTCAGAACACGCCCTGGCTCAATAGTGGTACTCGGTATGCCGGGTATGGCTTCAGAGCCGCCGAGGGCTACATCGGCACGACGCTGGCGCCCGATTTGTCTCAGTCCTGGAGGCGAATAACCGAGGGGCGTCAACATCTCGGAGAAGCGCTTGGACAGCTTAACGAAGGAGCACGACGCGAGTTGCTTTCTCGGGCTGGTGATGGGCGCGGGCTGAGACCATCACGGCCCGGAGATTTCGACATGCGCAATCCGGCTGCCCGACAACGCTCTGATGTCGCCCTTGAAGGTCACAGTCAAACATTGCAGCTCGGTCGATCTGAGGCTGTGCAAAGACAGGTGCGCGAGATCTTCGACAACGCCAGGCGTTTTCTAGATCCCACCGCCTCGAGTCAAGAGCGCCAGCAGTTCATTTCACAATTGGCAGGACGATTGACCTTCGACAACGAAACAAGCCGAACCATGGAAGATATAGCTCACAGAAGGTTAAGTCCACAGGATTTCGCGGCTTTGAGAGATCCGGCCAAGCACGATCGCTTTCCGCCTGAGCTTGGACGGCTGGCTCGGCAAAGTATGGCTAGAGAAAACAATGACGTTCAGGCTGCCGCCGGCATAGCGCTCCTTTATTTGAGCCGTGATGTCAATGGTGGTCTACCGAGGAGTCTTGCTTCTTCTAGTTTCGAAAGAGGAAGCGAGCCACGTGGTGCTGATCATCAGCTCGGCCGAGGACACGGTAAGATTAGCCAGAATGTTGAAACTCGTGATGTGGTCGAATCGTTGAGAAGGGATCTGCGTTCTGATGATATCGGCAATCGCGGAGTCGCTACCGGTCAGGTTCTCATGCAACTGGGCGCGATGTCCATGAGTGAATACGCGGTAACACTACAGAGAGTGATTGACTCTCCCTCGTCATCAAGAGAGCAACAGATGAGCGCGCTTAGCGACGCCAGCGGACCGCGTGTCGCCAGCGTTTTACAACAATTAGCCTTGTTAGAAAAGGGTGGTGCAGGAGCTGCCAGCCGCTCACTCGAGCAGAGTCTCATGCGAGCGGCACGAGACCCAAGTCGCGATGCCGATGTCCGCGCTATGTCTGCCATGCTCCTCCATGGTTTGTGGAATCCAGGTTCGAATGCTCTCGAGCAAAATAACTCGCTCTGGCAACGGCACGCTGGTGGTACTAAAGGTGGTTACGCTGCCGAGGTCACTCAATATCTCGATTCACAGATGGCTCGAACGGTTCCTAACAATCCAGATTCTGCCGAGCGAGTCAGGAACTCGAGAATGACTGCGGCCCTGGCTTTAAATATGCTGTCTGACAATTCGCCGTCTCAGCAGTCTTCTCAACGTCAACAAACGATCGACCGCGTTTTAGTCGAGAGTCTGAGCACGAACGACAGATTCATCGCCGTCACCGCATTATCCGAGATGCTGCCCGATCGCATGCAAAGGCTGGCACAGTCCAGTCCAGATCTTGCCGAATCAGCACGCAACGACATCTTGCGTTTACTAAATCTGCCCGATGGAAAGACCAACTCTCTATCCGATGCCCAGAGGCAAGACTTTAGTCAGCTTATACGCCAGTCACCGGCCGCCTTTCAAAACGCTTCTACTGAAACTCGTGACCGCTTGTCCAGGCAATTGGGAAGGCTTGTCCAATCCAGCTCCGGGCAGAATGATAACCCTGCCATGCGCGTCTCTGCCATTGAGGCTCTGGGGGAGATGGGCTCTCAAAATCAGCTTTCGACCTTGAGAAGCCGCTTGACGGCGCAGCCTGAACTCTCCGTGCCAGGAGAGAACCTGCAAGCAGGAGAGACGGATGCCGCTGTCAGACTGGCTGCGCTCAATACGCTGGCCCGTCTCGGCGACACGCAATTGCCGGGAATGATACCACAACTGCTGAGGAGCGAGTCGGACCCAGCCGTGGCTGCTCGTCTTAGAGAGATCGGTAACTCATCCTCTCCTGAAAGGCAGCCTTCTTCTGCGGAATCCGATACAGCAAGACGGGCTAATCAACAGCTTCGCAATCTAGATTTGCAATCATTCTCCGGACAAACTCTTTTGAACTGGGTCGAGCAAAAGTTTCCCCTTTTGAATCAACGATCTTTCCAACAATCTATCCCGAATCGGGCTCGCGAGGAGGAGGCCAGAAGCGAGGCCAGAAGACGCGACCCCGAATTAGGTCGACCACCCAGCCTTGAGCAACGATTAGGACGCGCTCGTACTCAGCAAGGCGTAGAGCGAGACGGCGTGTGGAATCAGATGCTGTCGCTCGCCAAAGAAGACACACCTGATGGCTATCGTGCCGCACTTAGCTTCGATCACATTTTGATGAATGGCGGTCAACCCGTTGCCGGGAGGCAAGCCCAAGAGGCGCTTCTCTTTCAAAACCGGGCCGCTCAGGCGCTTGTCGAACTAGCAAACGAAAAAGGACCAACCAGCGACCTGGCAATCGACAGTATTCGCCGGGCGCTCACGCAACATACCGGACTTGATAGTCGTGTATCAACGACACTGCTTTCAGGCTGGAGACAGTTGACCCAGAACAATCGTATTTCCCAACAAGATGCTGCCTTAGTAACGGCTGAAGCGTTTGAGACGGAGACTAGACGGCGTACCGGCACGCAGAATGAATCGTTGCAGTTAGAACTCTTGCGAGATTTGACCCGATTTAACGACAGCAGTGCCAATTCTATCGTTTCCAGAATAAACCCGCAGGACATCACATCAGCTCGTGTCAACGCTGAGATGAACCGCAATTTCTCATCGCGAGGTGGCACCGCCCCCGGTGACACGCCAGACCCGCGTCGAGCCGGCAGCGCTCGGGAGAGCGGCACCACAGGTGATGGACGTCCAAGACCAACAGTCACCGAAGCAAGGTTTCCAGCGCTCGATTCCCTCAATCCGGAGAATTTGCACCGCTGGATTCAGAGCAATTACGGACTTCTCGATAATTCGACATTTCAACACCGCAGCAATGAAGCCGGTGATCGAGCTCGTCACGGCGAATTTTTCCTTCTTCAATCTAGCCGCGATACGGCAGTAATGCAAGCACGCAGCGAGGTGCTGTCAGACAAATTCAAGGAATGGGACAAGCTAGCCAGGGATGCGCGTGGTGAGGGAGAAAGAGGACAGGTCGCTAAGTTAGCGCTCTTCTATGTGATGACCTCCGGTGGTAATCCCATCGCCGGGGAGGGAGCGCCAGGCATTTCCAGCGCTCATAATACAGGAGCGTACTGGCAAGAAAGAGCCGCCCGAACTATCGCCGAGCTGGCCAACAGGGCAGAGCGAGGCAGCGATCTAGCTGTCGAGATGATGCGCCGCGGGTTGACGGATACGAGCGCATTAGCCCCACAAGCTACTCGAGCACTACTCGATGGTTGGAAAGAGCTGGCAAGCAATCAGCGCATTTCTTCAGACCAATACAGCACTGTCCTGGCTCAGACTCTTCAAACCGAGCTTCAGCGTTCAACTGGTGCCAACGAACAACTTCAGCTTTCATTGCTGTCGGAGCTCGGCAAATTTGGTGCCAATCCCAGCGTGCGAGGCGCACTGGAACGCGCCAGGGAGAGCAACTTCAGAGCAGTGGCTCGCCGCGCCACACGCATGTTGGAATCCGCATCACAAGGCTAAGACGGATTACTTGCTTCATATGCTACACGCCGCTCAATAAAGAGGAGAATCAGATGTCACGACCGAATTCGCTGGATGCTGTTCCGCCTGGAAACGAAGATTCAACGCCACCTCCAAGAAGTGAGGCACTCAATCCCATTCTTACTCGAGACGACATGCAGAGATTCCAATCGGCATCTCACATTGAGAGCCAGCCCTCCGGGCTGCCCTCCCTTCAGTTTACCGGTGACAATAGCAGTTCATCGCCAATATCAGGTGTCCCACCAATTGATCAATCGCTGCCTTCACAACGACCGGACGGGCAGCCGGGACCAATACCGGCAGTCCATCCAGTGCCAGGCTCTTCTCAACGCTCTTCCTCTGCCACTCCTGATGGTGCGCAATCGAAACTACCGACGGTAGATGACTTCTTGAGGATAGCCCAAGAAGCTCACAGTGCAGGAGACTGGACTCTTGCTGACTGGGCAGTTGAGCAAGCGGTTGATCTTGCCAATCAAGACGTGAAAAGCGAGGTGCCCGGCCGAAGACCTGGTCACGAGGGCGAACGAGCTGGTACGGCTGATCGCCCAGCCCAATCTGGTGCCATTCAACCGGCGGAGGGACCGGTTCGACCTGGCGAGAGACCAGCTCAACCTGGCGTCGTACAAGCGGCTGCCGAGCCGGTTCGACCTGGCGAGAGACCAGCTCAACCTGGCGTCGTACAAGCGGCTGCCGAGCCGGTTCGACCTGGCGAGAGACCAGCCCAACCTGGCGTCGTCCAAGCGGCGGCCGAGCCGGTTCGACCTGGCGAGAGACCAGCCCAACCTGGCGTCGTCCAACCAGCTGCAGCCGGTCCGACCGATCGCCCAGCTCAGCCCGGTCCAGCTCGACCGGAAGAGAGAGCGGCTCAACCTGACCAAGCGACTCGAGCACCAGGTGGAAATCCATTTCGAGCAGGGCAGGCTGTCACCTATGACGGGCGAACCTGGAATGTGGCTGGCACCGTCAGTGATGGCGGGACCGACTTTGTCGTGATCCGAAACCCCGAGACATCATCCCAACCAGGTTTCACTCGACCGCTTCGCGGTGAAGTAGATCCGAAACTGTTCCAGCCGATCTCAATTGCCGGGCAGGACTCGAAAACACAGTATTATCGTCATCGCGACACAAGCCAGGTCGTGGCGGTGCGAACAGACAGCCAGGGAGTACGCACGGCAAGCCTTGATCCGGATTTGCGGTCCGTTCGCAGTGATGCAGTAACCAGATTGCCGCAAGATGTGCCAGCACCAAGACGCGCAACAGCACCAGTCGATAGAGAGGCCTTACCGGGAGGTATCAGAAGGGGGCAAGAGGTGACCTACCTTGGAGAACAAGGCACCGCCGCTGGTACACTCAAGCACAATAACCAGGATATGATTCTGTTTTACCAACCCAATAAGGACCCTGGAAACAGATTTCAGTTTGCCGACGGCCCACCCGATCCAGGCAGATTCTCTGAGATAATTATCCCGAATCAACCGGCAAGTACTAAATACTATCGGCAGGCTGATTCGACGCAATTGTACACATCGGTAGACTTACCAAATGGAAAACGGCTGTTCGGACCGGTGGCAAATCTAACTATGGCTCCGGCTCAAGCGGTTAGCGTTGCCGGTGCCAGACCGGCGGGTGCTCCTCGTCCAGGCGGCGAAGCGCCACCAAGGGTAGAGGCACCCCGTCAGGGCGACAGACCGGCACCGGTAGGCGGTCCGCGGCCGATAGAGAGCCCTCCAAGACCGGCTGACGCCAGACCAATCCCAAGCCCAAGACCAGTCGAAGCCGGTCCGGCGGCGCAGCCCCAACGGCATGTACCTCCAGAAGACGCCTTGCCCGGCGGGTTCCACAGGGGACAATCGGTGACGTACAAGGGTGAACAAGGGCAAGCGGTAGGCACTGTGCGACACGGCAATCAAGACATGGTGCTGGTTCACCAGCCTGACCAGCGTGGCGGCATGCGCGTGCGTCAGGTCGGTGACCCCGATCCAAAGCAATGGACCGAAGTGAAATTTCCGAACCAGCCTGAGGACCGCCGCTTTTTTCGGTCGGCTACAAGCCCTTCCGACCAAATATTTTGCCTTTCGACGGGGGCAGATGGAGTAGGACGATTTGGACCAACTCCGGCGCTCAAAATGGTTCCACCTCGGGAGCTCGCGCCCGCTGCGCCTGTCCAGGCACCAGCTCCCAGACCGGAAAGGGCCCAGGAGTTGCCCGGCGGAGTCCGTCAGGGAGAGCGCGTCTCATACAACGATCACAACACCTGGGAGGCGCGTGGAGCACTTTCTGTGGGCAATGAGAATCATTTGGTTCTCTTCGATCCGACTCGAGCGCAGCAAGCAAACGTGTTAATACCGATTGATTCCCTACCGGATGCCCGCCAATTCACTGAGGTAAGTTTCGATAGGCAGTCCCAGGGCCTGCGTTATTTTAGAAATAATACTACCGGTGATGTCAGTATGGTGGCAGAAATAGGCGGACAGCTGAAAATGGGTCGGGCAAACGACGTTGTTGTCGTGCCCACCAACAAAGTTTCAAGAGAAAGGCAGGAAGTTAGAGCTCCGGGCGACGGGCCTCTTCAACCAGGACAGAGAGCAGCACAAGTCGAGGAGCTCCCTGGCGGATTGAAACTCGGTGAACGCGTCAGTGTCAACGACCAACACGCCTGGGAAGCTCGTGGCGTGGTTCCTGGCACTGAGAACCTTGTCATCCTTCACGACCCAACTCGAGCTCAAAATGCCGGAATGCTAAACAACATTGATGCCTTCCCGCATTCATCTAATTTTACCGAAATCAGCTTTGATGGACAGTTAGATGGTCAGCGCTATTTCCGAAATAACACCACTGGTAGTATCAATATGGTCGTTGAGGTCGCTGGACAGCTGAAAATGGGTCGAGCTACCGATGTTATAGCGGTACCAACAAACGCCATAAAAAAACAGCCACAGGAGGCGGGCAGGCAGCCCACGGATGGTCAGCGACCTGGAGAGGCACCTGATCGACGTCGACCTTCTGATTACAGAGTTCGAATTGGCAATTTTGATGCCGAGATCAAACCTGGTGAACAAGTCAGGGTGGGCAGCCAACAAGTGGGAGTTAACGGAATCAGAGCGCATCATGCCACCATCGGTAGAGACGAGCGTGGACTGTACCTGATCAACCATGCCAATTCAGAATCCAGTTCCGACTCGCACTCTACCGGCGTAAAACGTGATGGACGCTGGTACACACTCGGTCAGGGCGATCGTGTCTATCTATCCGAGGTAGACTCAATCGAGTTGCGCAGCACAACCGCCCGAGTGGGCCTGCAAAGCAGTCAGCTCTCAGCTCCTCGTTCGCCGGTGCCAACCGTTCCCGACACCTGGGTGCCAAGCGGCGATGGTCGCAGACAATCGAGCGACTATGCCGAGCGCCATCGAATGAGTGCTCGTATCGAAGATGGCTTCCAGAATGCCGGAGACAGGCAGTTCTTCGATCGGCGCGGCCAGTTCTACGACATAGATGGCGGACGTCTTGGATTAACCCGGCCGTCTACTGTCGTGGACTTCAAAGATCCCGCTCTACAAGCTGTTATGAAAGAGGCCGAACAGATCGCCTCCCGATTCGACACGAGCACACCTCAAGGGCAACACGATCTTGCCGAGGCCTTGATCAAGTTGTCCAACGATCGGCTCACTCCACCTGGCGGCGACCCTGAGTTGAACACATGGTATGACTGGTTCACCAAAGAAAATGCCGGAAAACGAATCTCACTGGGCGAGCATCTGCGGATGGGCAAAGGGGTTTGCAGCCAACAGGCGCTACTGGCAAAGGTGCTCTGCGATCATGTCGGGCTCGAGGGCATCGATCTGGTCAGGGGCCATTATCGAGGCAGTGGCGAAAGAGTCTCGGCGGGCAGCCGATCTAATCATGCCTGGTTGGAGAGAAGAGAAGGTAACAGCGTCGTGCGTTTGGATCCGCGCGGTCGATCCGTCGTAACAAGCGCCGACCAAAGTCACTCTCGCTACACTCCGGCAGAGAATCTACCATATTATCAAACCGAAAGAGCTGAACGGGAAGCTGCTCGAAGACTGGTCAGCCATATGAACCTGACTTTGCGACCTCCGGAAGGACAGCCGGGTTCAGGGGGCCTCAACACCGAAATACGTCAGCGTGACGTAGGTCAAGATGGTGTGGTTAGGGAGTCGACTGGACCAGCAGACAGGCAATCTCGAATAGGCGGATCAGATACAAACGGTCGCCGCGAGCTCACCCAACAAGACATCAATGGCATCCGCCAGGATCGAGAAAAAATGCGCGCCTCCACCGATCCGGCCATACAGCGAGCCGGTGAAGCGCTCGATCCGATTTTGCGAGATCTGGAACATCCCCAGGCCGCTGTTCGCGAGACTGCCCATCGCAATCTCTTGGAAGCATCACGCGGTTTGCGTCGCGTCCCTGGTGCCGCCTTGAGCACTGCCGTAACAGTTGGCTTTATGACGGTAGCGGCCTTGCACATGTGGGAATCAGGCTCACAGAACAGCGACCACTATGTCGCTCCGCGGGTCCGTAATCGCAAGCCATGAGCTGAGAGCAAAGCGGGAAACAACCGGATGAATAAACATTATCAACTGGCAAAGCTACCGGTGCGAGCCAAGTCGATAGGAATTGATTGCATCCGCATCTGCTCCCAATGAGCGAGGACAAGATCACGGAGCGATTGTAGTTAACAGACTTCCAGATTAAGTGAATACTGCAACGCAAAGCAAGCTTTTGATTTAGAATATACGTCTGGGCGGAAAGGATAATCGTACAAATGAGGCTACTGCGCACAACCTTCCGCTCATCCGATTTTGTTTCAAGACTAGTTCTCTTGTCTGTCTTGTTGTTTTCTGCTGCCGTTCAGCCGGTAAAAGGGGAAACTGCTGCCCAGCTGACAAAGAGAATGTATAACAATTACGACTTAAGCGAGGTAATGTTTCCCCTTCGACAAGCGCTCAGGGAAAACCCGCGGGACCCCGAGCTGCACTACTTGATGGGCGAGATGTACATGACTCGTTGCGGTTCGAAATTGCGTGGGCAACGCGAACTCGAACTTTGTTTGTCACTCGATCCTCAATTTGCTCATGCTCAAGAGTGCAAGCAAATGATTCAGAGTTGGAAGAAGGAGCAGGAGCAAAAGGGTAAAAAGCATTCTTGGGCTAACTTAGACTATTGGTTTGACGATTACTATCGCACTCATAAGTACGACTCTACTGATGAAGACGCTGCTCCCGACTGGACCAAGAAGCACGACAATGATCGTGAGTGGAAAGTGGACGTCCACTTTATTGGAGGAAACTATAATTTGCCTGGTGGCGGCACCGCAGCTTCCTATACTGCCGATTGGACCTGTGACTTTCTAACTGCTTTTCGCGAAGCGTGGGAGAAGAAAGCTAAGGCGGCTCAATTAGAAGGAACGGCTGATCTTTACTGCAGGATTGATCCCACCGGTGTGGCACATCCTATCATTGCTCAACTTCGCGGTGGCAGTCGCTTCAAAGGAATTTTGCTTGACACGTTCAAATCTCTCGATCGAAGCAATATTTTTGTCAGGGCCGGCAAAAGCAACATTTGCTTCAAAGCCCGCATTGCTTCGAAGTATGCATTGAACAATTGCGGAACCTGGTGCGCGTTCGGTACGGCCTCTGCGGTGGCAGTTCCGGTCCGGGTAAAGCTGATGGGAGTGTTCGATACGAAACAAAGTGAATCACTAAGTGGCACTATGGTTACGCGAGAAGCTGTCCCACCTATGCAGGGAGAGCCGCCTGTTGCATTACCGCTGGTGGCAGGCGGAGTAAAGACGGAGCATAACGCGCTGCTGACAGAAGCCAGACTTGATATTAACAAGGGCGATTTTCAGCGTGCTTACAAGCAATTGTGGCCGCTTGTGGAAATTAACGATGCCGACGCATGCTTCTTGATGGCGGAAGCTTTGAATTCGCGCAACAACATTCATCCGGAGCCGCGGGTGGCGGAACTCTTCTACGAAAAAGCGTACAAGCTCGGCAATTCTGATGCATTTATGAAGTTGTTCGACGCTGTGGAATTCGGGAACTCAGCTTTCAGGATGAGCATGAACGAAGCTGTGTCCCTTCTGCAAAAACATGCTGCTGCCGGTTCGAGCCTCTGCCAGTCCACTCTGGGACGATTGCTGGAGTTTGGTGATTCGGTCACACCAAATAAAGCTATGGCGATCCATTACTACAAATTGGCTGCCGCTGCCGGAATCGACGATGCCGCGGCCGGTCTGGAGAGACTTCGTGTCAAAGAGATTCCACAGAGACCACAAACAAGGCTTGGCAAAGGAACTCCGCGCAACGCGAGATAGACATGCTTATCTTAGCGACCAAAGAGACAAAGCCGCCGTGGAGTGATTGTAGTGACGGACAGGCAAATGCCTATTGTCTGAGAATTGTAATATTTCCCCGGTAACATCTGGAACGCAGGCCCGTAATTTCTTAGACAAACAGATTACTACTCTTCGAAAACGAGTGGGGTGGACGCGTAATGACAAGTCAGATTGAAAATCCAGCAAACAACGGTTGCGGGGACAATGTAGGTTCAAGCGGAGTCACCTCCGATCAGACTTTCAATTGTGTCGATTTGACCGAGAGAATCAATAGCGATCTCGCTCAGAACCTCAGAACTTCGCATGTCCAGCCGAGCTGTCTTAACAATCTGGAAATCGACATGGGTACCGAAGGTACTTCAAGTGGCTCCGAAACGGAGGCATTAGCCCTTCACGTTGCTGCCAATGGAGCAATTGTGCACGACGCATTAGAAGCAGACGCTGTTTTGGAGAACCCGCTTCCGATTGGCAATTTCTCGCTTAGTCAAATAACCGACGTTTTTCCCGCGCTGTCCCCTGAAAATGGTTTTCGCGCCCCATCTTCCTTCCACCCGATCTCTGCCAACATCCCTGAAATACCTGAAGGAGGCTCTATCCCAGAACCTCCTGATCCCGAGATCATTCTACGCGGAGTCGGTGGCGGCGGTGGTGGCGGCGGCGGTGGCGGTGGCGGTGTCGGGCGCGGCGCTGGCGGAGGTTATTTGACTAAG
>CAZISK010000175.1:0-11076 GCA_964541355.1 uncultured Candidatus Obscuribacterales bacterium | reverse complement strand
GTAGAGCAGCTGTTTCGTAAACAGCAGGTCGCGAGTTCAAATCTCGCTGTCGGCTTACTTTTCAAAGATCGAACTTTGGCCGGTGCCCCCTCGGCACGGCATTGAGAGTTAATCTTATATGTTAGAGAGATGTTCCACTGTCGGAGAACAAGCGGTCAGGAGCACATCGTTTACACCTAGGGGGTTGAGAGTTCGAGTCTCTTGCCGCTTAAGCTTTTCAAAAATCAAAAACCTTACTCTTCTACACCCATTCTACATTGACCCGGAAGATAGGCATCAGCAGAGGAATCCAGAGACAGCGTTCTGCTGGTGCTAAGCTCCTCAAGGATTACGATAGACGAATCCTCGGGCGGTCGCTGGTCATACTCCCATCGCTCAGGTTACTGCTTCTGGCGATCACATTCGCCACCGAGGGTAGTGGCACGCTTAGTTCAGTCCGAGAAACCGAGTAGGAAGGAAGGGGTTAGAAGTTCGAGTCTCGTACCGCCCAACACCTTTCGGGATTGACCGTTCACGCCTGCTACATACTTGCCATATACCTGCTACAAAACACCGGCAATCTCAAGACACGAGAGGAACATCTAGTGATGCTATTTGGGGCACGGAAGAGCGATTCATTTGAGCAACTTATTGCACCGGCTTTGGTATCACGCTGTTCCGGGTAGTAGCTAGATAACAGTAGAGGGTAGAGAATCAAGATTATTTCGAACCATTCGTCGGGGTCCGAATCCCTCTCGGCGCGAGCCACTAATCCAACAGAGAAGCCGATTTCCAGGCTAAGCTGCTTGTTTTATGGGGAAGGAATTCGGTCGGTGTAACCAGTGCAAACTCATGCCAGTGCAAGACACGCTAGATTTTGGACTCCGGTGTATCCGGAATGCGTGGGTAGTTCAAAAGCAGAGGGACAACATTGAATATTCACGAGTATCGAACAAAACTGCATACGCTGGAAGAGGCAAATCTCGGTAACTTGCGTGCTCTAAAAGAGTGGGTTAGCAACGACGCACTCCCTTGGCTGTGGGTCGAAGTCGCTGGTGCAGTTCTCTCGCGCAAGCCAAAACATCCGCAAGCAATCACAATTCCATCGCCGCCTCAACTTAAGCCACTGGCAGCAGCAGAGGCCGTTCGGCAGGGAGTTTTTACCTCGGTGATAGATTTAGACAATAAATGCAAGGAGCCGTCCTATTACAATGCTCAACTCACCATGCTGGATGCAGAGGCAGAGCGATACTGTGTGGCCATTGATCGGCTTCTCGCGGACCCTAGTGGACCTTACGTTAATTCGACCGTACACACACTGCATCGAGCACTCCTAGAATTGATGGGCTATGCAGATGTTATGTTGGAAGACGCTGCAAGCCAGGTAGCTGAAGTGGGGGGGTATTATGGATCGTGGAGGCGTAAGCATGATCTTCCGCTCGAAGTAATCATGGCAGCAGAGCAAGTCACTTATGGAACCTATTCCGGATTGGCATTTTTCGATAGAGCTCCTTATGTGCCCGTAGCAATTTTACGCACGGCAATTGAGTTACGTCTGAGGCACGCGTTTTGTGTGTATTCAATGACAGATACGGCTAAACCAGGAGAGATCATTCCGATCGATTTGAGCAAATTGATGGACGCAATTTTAAACGTTGAGCCCGAAATCATGTTCGCAGTGAACATCCATGACGTGTGGAAAATTTATCGCTGGTGCAATTTCTATCTCCACAAAGGCGTTCGAGACTATCCATGGGTGCCGGGTTTCCTCCTTCGATATGTGCGCCCACTCTTCGTCGGTCCGAACAACATTGATGGCGGTATTCGGATGAACCGGCAGACCTGGCACGCGGTTAGGAATTCGTTAAGAGAATCGGTCAAGCGCCCACATGTCTTTAAGAGATTCGTTAACGCCCTGCGTGCATTGTTCGGTAAAAATAGGAACCTTGAGCTTCCGGACTATGACGAGAGCGATGCGCAGTGCGTGTTCTTGGATTGACTCTGGTTTAGAACAACGGTGCGCGACGCCAGCGGTACCAGAAACGGTGGCATGTTCAAGACGAAGCTTGATACGCGCCGGGGTACAAGTGGTCAGACATCCGCAACGTCATTGAAGAACCCGTCCTGTCGCGTTATTGAAAGCATTAACAGCCTAGCAAGCAAACCACCTGCATGCCCCGTAGTAGCAGAAATTCAAGATCTATTCACCAACCGGAGTCGCTAACCGTGACTCTGCTTATGAATTAGCGAAGCCGTTGAGCACTGTACACTTCTCCGTCAATCAGAAGTCTATATTGACGCCCGTCAGAGAAAACTTCGACTGACGGGCGATATGCATAGTGGTAGCGATAGCAGGTGAACGTAAAAATGGCGCCATTAGTCAATCGGACTGGCTTATCATATTCTGCCCCCTCAAAATTGCCATCTACCTGGCACGAGTCGGTGTGAGCAAGATAGTTCAGATCGTCCAACTGATCAGCCATATAGTCATCGCCTTCTTCGCCATCATCAGCCAGTCTCTTCAATCGGTAGGGACTGACGCGAATTACTTGCTGCCCCGTCCGCCACCCGAAGGTACGACTGGGTTTCCACCATGTGCCATTGCTGAGCAGCAGCAGCACGTCAGAGCCGGAATCAACCGTTTCGAGTATGCACAGTGGTCCCGTGGAGAAACGCGTGGGGCTTAGCCCATAACGCGGTCGAGGCTGATACGGACTCACCACTGGCGGTGCCACTCCGCCGTACTGAACTCCCGAATAACCAGTTGGCGGCTTGGTCGCAATCGGAAGGGGCGGTACTTTCGGATGGGGAATGATCGGTGACGAAACTGGTGACCGTGAGACTTCCGTGCTCGCTGATTCCGGCTTTACACCACAGACGACATCTCGAATAAGCAGCTTGCAATCTGACCCGTTGGAAAACTTGTGCACCTCAGGACGATAAGCCTGGTAATGGAAGTAGCTCTTGAAAGAGAACACGTCGCCATTCTCGAGCCGCACTATTTTGCCAAAATCTGCTCCGTCGAAATCACCGGACACGCGTGTCGAGCCCATGTAAGTGTAGCCATCGATATCGCCCAAGCGCGTTGCCCTGCTGTAATCAATGACACGATCACCTGATGGGGAGAGCTTCTTAATACCCATGGGAGCCGATTGGACTAAGTCATCGACGGACCATCCCCAGTTCATTTGCGGCTTCCACCATGCGCCGTCGCTCAGTGAGATGGCTTCGCCACCCTCGACTACTTCTGTAACCTTCAGCACGACTTCATTGGGGGAGAGCGATGGAAGGACTCTCCGAGACGGTGCCGGCGGTGTGCTGCTACTCGAACCCGAATAACCGTACGGCTGGGTTTGGTAGGCGCCACCATAACCGGGAGCCGAGTACTGCGGGGTTCCTCCATAACTAGGGGCCGTGCCACCGCCTTGATATGGCGTGATTCCACCGCGGACGACTGGCGGACGGTAGCTGTAATTGTTGTATGGGTTGCCGTCCGGAGACGACCGATAGTGCGGAGCGACGTAGGAGCCGTCCTTGCGGAAGTAGCCTTTGACACGAACCTGACCCACCGCCGACGAGAACGTCAGCAGAAGCCCCGACAGGAGGGCAACCACCGAGAGAAAACGTTGCCTCATGCCGACATTATCAGGCAGACTCTACGGATTAGGTAGACGTACAAATGTCAGCTCTGCTAACGATCTGTCCATCTGCGCCAACTGCTATTGTGAAAAAAGCTATGAACTGCCGCCGTATGTGGTGGCACCCGGCTGCGGCAGAGGTGGACCGTTATGTTATGCTGTCGCGTTCACAATACCTAGGCGGGTGATCGAATTGAAACTTTCTGCCCTTAAGATCTGCTCCAAATCAATTTGAGGTTTGCCAATGAGCAACTATCTCTTTTCATGGGGAACATTCTGCCGCAGGGTAAGCGGTGGAATGTCGGATGCAGAGCCGCACACCCTGCACGAAGTTCTGCCATCGCTGGGAGTGAAGGCCGATTTTGCGGGACAGCCAGCCGATCCGTTCTTCGACCTAGACCTAGGACAACTCTCGGCGTATCTAGTGTTTAAACGCCCAATAGCTAGTCGTGGTCCACTCAACGTGAAAGCCCAGGGCAGGCTACTGCTGGACGGCAAGGAAATTGCCAAGGTACCAACAGAGGTTGACATTTCGTTCCCTCCTGAGAGTTGGATTGTTCAGTTAAATTTTGACCTCGGTGGACAGAAGATAACCTGTCCAAGCACCGCTGGGGTTCAAATGCCGGAGGTTCGATTTGTTCTAGAGCAGGACGGTAAGGAACTAGGAGCAGTCTCAATGCACGTGCACATACAAGTCACTCGCTGAGAACCGGGTGATGAAAATGCGAGTGACGCTCGACCATAACTGCCTAATTGCACTCGAGAATACTGAGCCGGAAAGTGCTGACATCAAGCAATTAATAACCTTGCACGCAAATGGCACGATCGAGCTCTGCGTAACCGCAATGAGTGCGTCCGAAAAAATTCAAGGAGGATTGACCCGTCCCGATTACGACGACTTCCGGCAATGGAAAGACGGGCTCGGATTAGGCGATGCAACAGTGCTACTGCCATTGTGTTATTTTGGCGTCAGCTACTGGGGCTCGTGCCGCTTGAGTGGTGCAGGGGCATGTATGCTTGAAACTGAGATTCAAAAGATCTTGTTCCCTGACATTGTCGTCAACCTCGACGCACACGTGGCAGGCTTTCCATGCCCGGAGAGAAAATCGGAAACTAAACGATGGCGCAACGCAAAGTGCGACGTACAGGCGTTTTGGTCGCATGCGTCGTCCGGCGGGAATATCTTTGTGACTAGCGACAGAAACTTTCACAAAATCACAAAGAAGGCAGATTTGATAGCAATCGCTGGCGGGGCCATCGCCACGCCGAAAGAGTCCTTAACAATCATTGCAACTCAACAACTACTGCCACCACCTTCGATGAACCTTCCCGATCTCATCACGAAGGGAACGCCAGATATCGATTTTGCCAAAATTCCTTCAGCATTCAAGTCATACCACGCCGCAGCCGCAAAAACGGCTGCAACGCAATGACGGCGCGTGAAACCTATGGTCACTGCTGTGCCATCATTGCGTCTAGAAGAGGAATAAACTCAGAGAGTTTTTCCCACATACGCCCAACTGCCTGCCGGACGTCAAACTCGTAGTTGGGAAAGGTGGCAAAGTCAGCACTAAAAGCGACCAGCTGGAAAAAGAACACCAAGTCGTGGGGCATGATACCGACGACAAGCGAGCCTTGCTCAATATCCGTTGCGTCAAATAGAAATTCGATAAGGGGCGTGTCGTTCAGCAGAGCGACGGCGCGCCATACAAATCGAGGCAAGGTTCTCTCAAGGATGCCCTCTCTCAGCTCCGCCATGACTGACTTACTCGCAAAATATTCGACCTTCAGATCATTGGACGAAATTAGATGGATGTCCCATTCAAGCCGGTGGGGCAAAACCGTCATTTGAGCTTGCCTGTAGGCTTCGACGGTCGAGTCGAACCGCGCAACAGCATTGTAAATTCGGTGAAAAGGCAGCCTGATTGTCGTAAACAGGGGAACGATGAGCGCCGTGGGCAAGTAGAGCGTCCCGCCCAGAAGAGCGTGAGTATGGTCACTGCTTAAGCATTCAGCAGACGTCCCGTCAGTTAGTTGCGCGGCTTGTTGCTCAAACACCACCCGAGCGAACGGTCCAACCTGGTCGTCATGCATGTATAACCGATCTATTCGCGATGCCCTCGTTGTGAATCCATGTGTCGAAGGTTGTGGCGTCCCACCAGGCGGAATCCGATATCCAACGATGGCGACGGCGTGCCCGATCAGCAAGTCCGGATCAAGAGTTTTTCCAATCGCACTTTTCTCTGTGACAGGTCCGACCATCAAGACTGGGATTTTGCCGCGAAGATACGCATAAACTGCGCTTTTGGTGACGTAATTGGCATTGACAGGCACAACCAGTGGATCTAATCCAACCTCGCGCAACGCCTGCACCATCTGCGGTGCAGTCAAGCCTTCATTGGGAAACGTTCTGGATAGTTGGGGGATCGAACGCACTGCAGCCTGCGTGATTTCGAGCGGAGCAGGGACTCGATGCCCAAACAAGACCGACGTAGCCTGAAATACCGACCAGATGGCGCTGGTGGCACACGCGGATGAAACCGTATCCTGTTCTTGAAAGGCTATGGTGTCGACTGCCAAGTCAATGCCGAACATGTTTGCGCGGTATCGACGCTTGCTCGGGAACCATCTTCCGCTGGCACTTTCCTCGTACGTACGCAAACAGGTTCTACCAATCACCGTTTCAGGTAGAGGCTTGATAACTATGAAGCCCAAATAGTTCTTTTGAAGGTCGTTGACAGAAAGGGCACTCTGTTCACCTCGCAGAAGATGCCGCAACTCTTCCGCGCTGAACTCGATTGCAAAAAAGTGAAGTCGTGAGCACCGTCGCGGGTAATCGCTGAAGCAGCGGACGTAGTAGCCAGCATAGTCAGCAAGGAAATCGCGGTCTATGTATTCCGATTCGGCAACCAGAGTCACCGCATTTAGTTCCGTGAGATAACTGTCAAAGTACGGGATATGAGCCTGGTCGGACAAAACAAACGATCTCACGCCCGTCAGGCGTGAGATGCAATCACTCATTGACTGCAGCGAGTAAGGCAGCACTTCGTACGCCGCACTCGCTGCTTCGCTATCCACCAGCGAATCGCGCTTTTAAAACAGCAGACTTTACCCGACTGCCCGCATTTAGTTCTTCGACTGTTGCATCGGCAGCTCTGGTTGCATCCAGCAGAGCTTTGCGCCCTTCCTCAGATTGAACCCATTGCTGAGCTTTCTCGATCGTTCTTTCAAGAACTTGCTGCACAGACTCTGATTTCCGTTCGTCCGTCATTGCTTTGGCTCCTGCACGTCGCCGTATCATCATACTCAAACGATGTCCGCCTTTTGATTTCCTTAATGTTTTCGCATTCAATCGGCTTTACATTCTCAAGAGGTAGTGTCGTCGAAGCGGCATGGCACTAGAGGTAGCGTGACTGAACGAACTGCGGAACTAACTTGACAGCCTGCGCACCGTTTTGTGCACCTGGCACCAAGTACGCGGCAGTTATGAACAATGCGCCACGCACCTTGGCATCTCGCGTTCGCCCGGCTAAGATGCTTCAACCCTTCCTCAGTTGAGCTTCTTCGAGTTGGTCGATGCTGAATCTCGCTGTCGAATTTTTTTGAGATTGAAGTGTAACAACTTCAGATTCGCCAAAGATCCGGCGGATCTAAAACGGTTGGACGTCATCTTCATGCTGCAGCCAAGCGCCAAAAGAATTCGCGACATGGCCGCGCGGATGCGAGCGAGGGCAGCCATCCATTAGCCATGCTGTGTGAGGCTAAAGTATTTCCCGGTCCTTCAACCAGTGAGCAATCGCTTCCTCCGCGTACTTTTCGGCGAGAATCTGTTCCTCGGAAAAGGAGCTAACAGGATCGCGCTTTGGCATTTTCGGCAACAGGGTGCACCCGAGCTGAACTGCCTTGAGTGCTGCTGCAGTGCGAGTTGGAACTCGTAACTTGCGAAGGACGGACATAATTGTATTCTCGACGGACTTAAGACTGAGATTCAATTCCTCGGAAATCTCCTTGTTTCTCAAGTCTAAGCGAACCAACACCTCGGTTTCGGTGGCCGTAAGTGGCGATCCAGGCCATTTCACGGGAAGCGCAGTGGGCCTCACCAATTCAGCAATTGCCGAGTCGCAATACGAGGACCCCACCGCGACGAGGTACACGGACTCAAACAATCGCTGCATTCCAGAACTCTTCAGACAAAATCCAATCACTCCAGCCCGACACAACTGATGGTAATACTTGGTGGCATGATACGAGTCAGTCAGAACTAGGAAACGCAAAGACGGCATTTCCTTGGAGAGAGTGGTGCATACCTGAAGCCCGTTCAAGCCATCCAAATCAAAATCGAGTATTAGGAGATCTGGTTGCAATCTACGAGTGGTTTCCACAGCACCGGTACCATCGCATGCATCTCCAACAATTTTCACCACGGCCTCGAGCATTACCGAGAACCCAAAGCGAATCAGTAAACTCCGGTCGCAAATAACGGTATTCAACTTATTCGCAGAAAGCCAGTCGCCATAACCTGCTGGCAGACTCTGAAAATCATCGAACCCGCCGCCGCCAGATCCAACAGCCGTCTTCCTCCTTCCGCCCGAACCACCCCGCTCCACTTCTGTCTTTGTTTCGGGTGTGAAGTCATCACTCATGACTGGCACTCCTGAATAGCCGGCGAAAATTGCGCGCTCCATGCAGAACACGCACCACGATAAGCGATAACATAATTCCCAACGGTCCAGAACATGTACCGTCTGTCTTTCACATCCGTGCGTGCATGTCCCATTCCTGGAAATTGTGCGAGCAGCGTTATCGCATCGTGAATGCGGTCATCTAACCGATCTGCAGCGTCCGGATTGTCTCTTGCAATGTAATCGCAGATCGCCTCGATGTCCGCGTTAGCGCGGGGAGAGATCCGATAGCTCATGGTTTCCGCTTATCAGCGCGTCGCTCGCGTCGGAGGCGAGCTGCCTCCTCGCCGTCCAAGGAACCTTGCTCCCTGATGCTACCCTCGCCCTCGGCAAGTAGCCCATCGAGCTCGCCTGTGGCAAAATCGCCGAAAGATTCTTGTTGATCAAGGGACAGAAGCGCGGCAGCAATAACGTCTTCCGCCGAAGCATATCTCCCCGACTTTACGCGCTCATCGATTAGTTTTTGCAGTTCAGGATCTAGGAACAGATTCATGATTTCTTCTCGCGATATTGTTTGACTTTACCACAAGTCAAGCGGGGAGCCAACCTCGCAGCGAATGAGGAAGCCGATTTCACGCCTGGCGGAGCCCTCAACGTCTCACCTTGACTTAGGTTCGAGACCGAGCGGAACCTTTGCAGTGGCTGCTGTCGGAATGGACCTGCTATTGCACACGACATCGCTATCGATCCATTCGCTGCATTGACTGTCGTACTTGAACCGCCATGCGCGCACCTTGTTGCTCTTATCCAGATACAACTGGACACCGACACTTCCAACGCCGCACCATGGGCTGTTTATCCAATACGAAAGGGTTGTGCCACCGCTGAACGCTGCCGTATCGCGAGCAGTAATCGAGTTCTGCCGGTCGGCGTACCCATCTGATTCTGTGACGTTCCGCGAACCCGGATCACCTAGTAGTGAAACAAGCATTGCCCGATCCATGCCAATCAAATCGTAAGCTCTAAGAAATCGTTTCCATAGCACCCACCGGTCGCAACGAAAGCTGTCTTGATCTTTCCAAAGGAACGGATCGAAAGGGTCCCCACGCTCCGCGGACACAATGAAGGTGTCCATGCCGGTTCCGCGCATTATCCGATACTTCGGCTTTACTACAAAGGACCCGCTTGTATTAATCAATCCCTGCAGCGGAATGTCGGTATCTGGAACATGCTTGCCTACAGGACTCGCAACGGCCACGCCGTGCTGAAATGGTCCGGCGTAGGCGAACTTCGGTTCAATTACCATGCGACCGCTCTGATCATAATATCCATATAGGTCCTTGACCGAATTCCCTGACGCACAACTAACAGGAAACCATCCGTTGTCGCTCGCCTCTCCGATGCTTTTCACTTCTCGGGGAAAGGTTATTTGTGGAGTGCCATCGGGCGAAAATGCAAGCCACTGCCCGGTATCTCGCACAAGAACACAATTTTCTCGCTGCGAAATGGCATCGTATTGTAGCGGTATTACGAACTTGCCAGCGGAATTAATGGCGCCATAGCGATACCTCTGTCCTTCGAGTTTGCTGACCACAGCTAGCCCACTTTTCATTGGAGAGACCAGAACATGCTCGAATGGTCCAAGCACTACAGTCCCAGTCCTATCGATGAATGCTCCAGAAGTGATGCCTGCTTTCGAAATCTTTTGCACGGCAGCCAAGCCATCGCTGAAGTCACTGGCAGATCGAATATCAGCAGGGGGTATTGCGACCTGTCCTTTTGGATCTATGAATCCTACAAATCCATTCGGGTCTTTTACTCGTAGCAATTGCTCACAAAATGAGTCGCCAACTCTGATCAAATTAGGCAGCTCGCAGAGCGCTTTCTCATCTTCTCGGACAAGCGTAAGCGTGAAGGCTTCCTGGATGGCAAAGAGATTTTCACCAATTGGAAACGGCTTAGGCTCAGAAAGCGTCCGCTGAAAGATCAATCTCCCATCCGGACATTGCAACGCCCAGCTCCCGCCCTGGCACACCGCTCGATAATTCTTGAACTCGCGTACCAGTAAGTCTTTACGAGTGAAACGCGGCGTTGGTCTAACATTGGAGATTTGCTCGCCGTGCGAGTCAACGACGTACTCATCCTCGAACGAAGGTTCGCCACTTTTGATTGGAGTAATAATGAAGCGTCCCTCGCTTGCCGGTCGAATCTCGCCATACTCGCACGGCATCACGAATTTTCCGCGATAGTCCATTAGCCCAAAATATTCTCGCGCACTGGTGATCGGCACCGCTGTCGCCAGAGCACATAACAGAAATAGATTCAGAAGACGTGAATGCATCGGAGACATGGTCCGGATAAGCTGGTATCGAGTTTTCACATGTTTGGCACCAATTGGCAAGTAGGCACCCGGTTCCCAAGAGGCGGAAGCCTTGCGCTAAAATACTCCAAAATCGTTAGACGAAGCGAACTCCAATAGCTTTCCTGGACGACATTACATAGCCTCCACTTGACGAGCAGGACATGGCAGAACAGAGCCATCAAGGATTGGGAGAAGTTCGCATCCGCTTGGAGAAGGGGTGGGGCATTTGCTTGGACTTGTCGCAATCCACAGCGCAACTGCCCGACGGCATCGACAAACCGCTGCGCATTGTGTCGGTTGATAGCACACCGATCAAGGGAATGAGAATTGATGAAGTTCGAGGTTTGATGCGAGGACCTGTGGGGTCGATGGTGTCCCTGGAATTGTTGAGCACCCGCGATTTGAGCTTAAATCTAACCATTGAGCGAGAACTCAGACGTGTGGGTCCAGCGACACCGAATGCAGTGCATGCGAT
>CAZISK010000174.1:2483-11198 GCA_964541355.1 uncultured Candidatus Obscuribacterales bacterium | reverse complement strand
GCATAATGAAGCCTACTACAAAAAATTGTAAGAAAGACGCTGCTGTCTAGAGGATGACAGATCACCAGAAAAAGCTGCTGAATGATGAACGAGGATGCAAACATTTTTCGCGAGCAACTGTTAGAATTGTGCCGATGGTACGGTGGAAAGAGCGAAAAGTAACCATTTATGGGCTCGGCCGAAGCGGCCTGGCGGCAGCCGAGTATCTTTCCCGCCGTGATGCAGATCTATATATATCGGATAGCTCTCCCGAGAAGTCGATCAAGGAAGAGACGCTGACCAGATTGAAGCAGATTGGTTGCCGATACGAGTTCGGCGAGCACAGCCTTGAAGCGATTCGATTCGCAGAAACATACATCGTAAGCCCAGGCATCCCGCCATACGCAGATGTAATTCAGATGTCGCGCAACACAGGGCGTGACGTAATCTCTGATATTGAGTTGGCTTCACGGGAGACAGAGATTCCCATCATTGCGATCACCGGAACCAACGGTAAATCGACTACTACTGCACTTACCAGTCACCTGCTCGAGACGAGCGGATTCCGCGCCCCGGTCTGCGGCAACATTGGTGTTCCAATTCTCTCTTTGATCGACGACAAACTTGATTATCTGGTGGCCGAAGTGAGCTCGTTTCAGTTGGAATACTCGCCTACTTTCGCGCCATACATCAGCGTTTGGCTCAACCTTACCCCCGATCACGTCGACTGGCATAAAGGTTTGGACAACTACATCGAAGCCAAACGGCAGATGTTCAAGCATCAACATTTGAAGCAGTTCGCCGTACTTAACATGGATGACAGCGTTGTGGCGGCAACAGCGACGATCGCGGAAGTATTCCCATTCTCTCAAGAGAGTGAACTCGACGAATCTGTCCAGGGCGCCTACGTTTCGGACGGCTTTATCTGTGCACGCCGTGGGCTTCTGGATAATGTGATTATCGCCGTCAATGAGCTGCCTATCAAAGGAAAGCACAATGTCGAGAACGCTCTTGCTGCCATTTCGGTTGCTACCCTGGTCGGTTGTCCGGTCGACAAGATCGTGGACGGTCTGAAGTCGTTCAAAGGACTGGAGCATCGGATGGAGTATGTAGGCACTGTAGATGGTATTGCTTTCTACAACGACTCCAAGGCCACCAACACAGTCTCAGCTATTAAAGCACTCGAGTCTTTTCCAGGAGAGCACGTTGTTCTAATCGCAGGTGGAAAGGACAAAGGCACATCCCTGTCGGAGTTCGCTCAAGTAGTGCGAAAAACCGCAAATGCAGTTATCCTCATAGGCGAAGCGTCTAACAGGTTTGAATCCGAATTGAGGAATTGGGGAGTACAAAATATATATCCCGTAGCCACAATGGAAGCGGCTGTAAAACTGGGATTGCAACTGAATCAAGGACCGGTGCTTTTGTCGCCGGCATGTGCAAGTTTCGATATGTTCAAGGACTACGAGGATAGAGGGCGTGTCTTCAAAGATATTGTCCGTGCACGGCTCAAAGAGGTCGCGCAAAAAAACTAAAGAAGAAGCTGACTTGGGCGCACTCGAGAGATCGGCTTTTCCAGAGTCGCATTTCCGAGGACTTCCCAACAAAGCAATTATCGCAGTCACAGTGACCCTGTGTCTTTTCGGCTTGATGTGCGTGTTCAGCGCTTCGGCGCCGGAGGCACTCAATAATCATCACGATGCCACCGCCTATCTGAGAAAACAGACCATTGCCTGTTTGATCGGTATGTTCGCTATGTTTACCATCAGCCGCTATGACTATCGCAACCTGCGCAAATGGGCATGGCCGCTCTCGATTATTTCGTTGATTCTACTGGCACTAACTCTTGTGCCCGGATTGGCAACAGAAGCATTCGGCGCGGCGCGGTGGTTGGAGATCGGCCCATTCCAGTTCCAACCCTCGGAGGCTGCAAAAGTCTCCTCTATCATTTTGTTGGCATCAGGGTTGTCTAAGCATTTCTGGTGGAAACGCGAGATGCTCTTTCGTATCGCCCTGGTCATGGCGATGGCGGCGATAGTAGTTAAACAGCCGGATTTGGGCAGCACTTTGATGATCCTTTCCGGATTGGGAGCGCTGTTGTATGTGAGCGGCACCAATCAGATGCTTTTGCTTGGCGCCCTTCTTGGTGGTGCCGGGCTGGTCTGGCATAAGATCCAGAGCACGCCGTATCAGATGGCGCGTATCGAGAGCTGGCTCAACCCCTATGCTAATCCGCAGAATGAGGGCTGGAACATTATTCAAGCCCAGCTTGCGATTGGCTCGGGCGGCTTGCTTGGTGTGGGATACGGACGCTCATTGCAGAAGCTGCACTACCTTCCTGTGCAACATGCCGACTTTATTTTTGCAGTCATTGCAGAAGAGCTCGGGTTGCTCGGATGTCTCTCGTTAATTGGGCTATTCGTCATCTTCGGCTACTATGGCTTCAAGACTGCTCTTGAAGCGCGCACGCTATTTGGGCGGCTGCTCGCAATCGGCATAACCAGCTCAATTTGTGTGCAGGCTTCCGTCAACATTATGGTCACCACGGGAATATTGCCTGTTACCGGTATCACCCTTCCATTCATCAGCTATGGCGGAAGCTCGCTGGTCATCACGCTCTCCATGGTAGGAGTTCTTCTGTCGGTATCGCGCGATCGCGATCAGCCGGACGAAGAAGGAGAAAACGAAGAGGGTGTTTTTTCTTGATGAGCGGTCACCGGATAGTGCTCTCGGGTGGTGGCACCGGCGGACATGTGTATCCCGCTTTATCGGTTTTCGAGATTCTCGAAAAGGATCCTCAGGTCGAGGCCATCCTTTATATAGGTGCATACGGACATATTGAAGAACGTATTGCGAAGCAACGAGGAATTGAGTTCCGTGGGCTTGATGTGTCGGGGATGCCACGGAAGAAATCACCTGCGTTGCTGAAGTGGTTGCTTCAGATGCTAAAGGCCGAGGCTGCTGCCAGAAAAGTGCTAACCGAGTTTCGTCCGACCGTAGTTCTTGGCACTGGAGGCTACGCCTCTGCGCCGGCATTAGGCGCAGCCAAAAAGATGGGCGTGCCCTATGCCATTCATGAGCCCGACGCACACCCCGGTCTCGCCAACAAGTTTTTTGCTTCCGGCGCCAGTCTGGTCTCCCTCGGAATGGAAGGTGCGAAAAGCATGAAGTCCAACCGCGGAGACTCGGTCATCAACGGCAATCCGATACGACAGGGCTTTTTGAAAAGCATTGCCCGGGATGAGGCTTGTCGCATTCTTGGTTTGCGCAACGATTTGAAAACGCTGGTTGTAACAGGCGGATCGCAAGGCGCCAAGGCGATCAACGATGCTGTAACGTCGTCGCTTCAGCGTTTGCTCGATCTTCAACCACAGATTCAGGTGGTGCACCAGAGCGGTGACAAAAATATCGAAGAGGTGAAAGCAGCAACTGCTCCAAGTTTGTTGAACGATGTCCGCTACTGTTTGCGTCCTTACTTTGATGATATGTCAGTGGTTTATGCCGCCTGTGATCTGGTTGTATCTAGAGCGGGGGCAATGACGATTGCAGAGCTATCTTGTATGGGAACGCCGGCGATTTTCATTCCCTTTCCATTTGCTGCTCAAGATCACCAGATGCACAACGCCCGCTTTTTGGAGAGCAAAGGCGCTGCTATTGTTATTCCGCAAAGCGAACTGACGCCGGAAAAGCTTGCAGATGTAGTCCAAGAATTGATCTCCACCGATGCAAAACTGGTTTCGATGCGAAAGAACATGCAGGCGCTCGGGAAACCGACCGCATCTCGTGATCTTGCTGAGCAATTGAAAAAACTGAGCGAAAATTACCAGTCGAAAATGGCTCGCTAGAACGGAGCATAGAAATCGACCGCGCAGATGGTTCAGTACGAGGCATGATCAAAGCGGCGTCAAACAAACGACGCAAATCAACGCTGCAACGAAGCCCTTCTGTTACACCGCTGGTAGCGGATTTTGAATGATGGTTGAAGGAGCTGGGAACTGCTGTTCGCCGGCGCGATCTGGGATCGACAAGCTGGCGGTTTTGCGTTCGATATCAGCTACGATTGTCTCGATCTCACGGACCATCGCGGTGGTCTCGTGGTCTTCGCCCTGGTGGCGCGAGACAACTTCTTTTAGCTGTTTGATTGCTGCTTTCAGTGAGTTGTTGCTATGGGGAAAGGACATATTCCTATCCTTAGACATTTAGTCGATTTAAAAAAGTGGGTTTTTCGTGAGACCAGGATCAGCCAGTGCCAATTGACGACCTTTCCAGGAGTGTAACACGGTATATCTGTTTGGGAACTGGTTAATTTGAGTGAGAGTAACTTAATGTGCGCGGGTGCGATGTTCACTGGCTCTCTGTCTGATATCTAAACAAAATCTTTCGTCGATATAAGTTGTTCACATTTGCAATCCTTGCAAAATTTCGTTGCGTTCCGACTGACAATTCTGAAATGATTTGAACTCGTCGCTTCTTGTTTATTTCCTGAATGAGCCTACGCTATTAAGTGTGGTGGCACACGGAGAATGAGATGCTAAAGCTACTTTCAAAGCTATTCAGGGAAAAACCACCGACCATTAATTACGCTGATGAGAAGGGCATTGCGCGCATGTCCAAGATGCGAAGGAAAAGCATGGAGATGGCTCAACTAGCGGAATCAATTGATGAGCAAGGCGAGTCGAGCGAGCAAGGCGAAGGCCGGAAGGATATACTTTCGAAGGCTCGCGATATGGAAATCGAGACGACTTATAGGGGTTACAGCGGCAGAGACGAACAACGCAAGAGCCGATCAGTTAGCGATTGGCACAAGAGAGTCAGCCATCTAACCGGCTTTGAAGTCGATCCTCAGTTCTGATACAGCACCCGCGAATCTCGACAAATGGGAAATTTCGAAAACGTGCATGCCTCATCGAGCATGATTAGAAACGTTCAAGCGTGAGATTGAACGTTGAGGGAGACGCATTGCGTCTCCCCTCTTACCGATTATGGCTGTAAGAGGGGGCGATGCAATGCGTCTCCTTTATAGGGCCTCAATGTTTCTCGACGCAGACGACACCCCGACATTGAAGATCCTCAGCAAAGGGAAACTTCTGAACGCGCAGCTCGCCGGGAGAGGCGGATCTCTCGCCGCATTAAAAAGCCTGGATCGGCGCAGGTACTCAGCGATGCAAAACGTCAGCAGATGGATATTTCTTGACGACGAGGAAATTTCGGCGATGAGGTATACTATCGAAGAGGAAACGCTCGAAACTGGCATGCCTACTGGAAGCGCAGGCGTCTTGCGGCTTCGAAAAGCTCACAAAACGAGCAAGTCAGAGACTCGATCTTCGTCGAGTATGCCCTCGTCGAGACTTCTTATCGTTTGCGAGCGGCCGGCGTGGAAGGACTGAATTTTGGACCAGATGTTTCTACTATTTGCGGCTTCAATCATCGTCGCGGCGATTCTTCTCGGTAGTATCGCCGGTGTGGTCGTCTTTATGCTGCTTGGACGCTTCGGCAAGAGTAAAGCCAGACGTCAGGCGCTTCTTGCTGATAGCAACAAACGACTGAAAGCTGTAGTGTCCGAGTTATTGGAACGGGTCAACTGCATAGAAGAAGGTCGCCTTTACAGACCAGATGAAATGGACAGTAGTAAGTTGACAGTTGCGATCTCCGACTTATCGATGGTGAGCGACTGTTTATCCACGATCGATCAATTGCTTGGCGAAAAACGTTTTGACGATGCCAACGATATGTTAGCGCGCTGTTCCCACGTGGTGGAAAAGGTTATGCGAATCTTGAACCAGGTGGATACCGGAACCCCGTTGTTATCTGATGGTAGTGTCAATCTCAAATTACCGAAGTCTGAGGGTCTCTATCGCAAGAAATCGCCCGAGAAGTAGCAACATGAGCGTTGCTTCGAGAGAAAGGCTAGTCTTCATCTGTGCTCTTGTGTTGGTGGCATGTTCTTCGGCGCCGCTCAACAATTCGAAAGTCGAGCGCTTGCTTCAAGAAGCGCATGATGCTGCGCTTCGAGGAGAACATGGACTGAACGGGCAAAAGCTGGATGCCGCAGTCAAAGAAGCTGACATCGGTGAATCCAGCATATCGCAGATGAAGGCTTTGAATGCGATGGCGGCGTACAGCAATGCTGAAGGGCACGCGGAGAAATGCCTGGCACTGTATGAGGATGCCAGAGCCGTAGGTGTGGAATTAATGGAGCGTGACTCCTCCATCTCCGATTCGACTGAGTATCAGATCGAAGAGCTCAAGGCCCTCATCGGTCTTGCGAATCATGAACGCGATCTGGGTCGATTTTCTTCCGCGTTGCGACACTACGGTGAGGCACGGGTGTTTCACGAAAAACTTGGTGTGAGCTCTCCGGCGAAGGCGAACTTCGATAGCGATTACCAAAAGTGTCTCAGCGACCAGAAGGATCAGGAAGCAATTGAACATCTGGTGGTGTCTGGAGAATCACTCCGTCCGAAATCGCCGGAAGCGATCGAACTAAAGAGTAAGGTCCTGAGAGAATCAGACACGATACTGGACGTCTATGACAAGTCTGATCCGGCAAGCACAAGAAAACGCCTGCTCGAGCTCTCCGATCTGATCGTAATGAGATGGGGCCGCGATGATCCGACCTATCAGAATGTGTTGCGGAGCTTGTGTGAGATTTCCTGCTGGAGTGGGGATTTTAGCGACATCGATCGGATTTTGGAGCATGATCTGAGATCCATGCCGATTGTTGACAACGCAATTCGCACAGGCAAGCACATAGCTCCATCAGAGATTCCTGAATTAGCAATTTTCATCGACACGCTACTTCGACAGGCGGAAGTCGCGCTTGCTAAACACAATACGAATGGCGCAAAAAAACTGGCTCTCCAATCGTTGAAGCTTGTCGAGCAATACTATCCCGAGGATGGACTTCGTATAGTTTCCTGCTTTCGGCGTTTAGGGGAAATCTTACAAGCTGAAGGTGATTACCAGGAGGCCGCCCAGTATGAGGAGCGAGCGATTGCGTTGTTAGCCAGAGCGCCAAAGATGGGATATCAGCCACAACATCTGCAAATGCTGGCGCTTGATCGCCTCTTTCAGGGAGACTTCGTTCAGGCTGTAAACGTTGCAGAGAAGTTGATGCGCCGTGGAGGAGAATTCGAGATCAACTCTACGATAATCTCTCTCAAGTTACTATACGAGGTGGCTACTTCAATCGACGATTATTCCAAAGCTCGCGTAATTACAAATCGGATGTATTCGATTCTCAAAGACCGATCGAGACTGTTTGCGCATTGGAATAATGCTCTTTCGATGCAGGATGCATTTTTGGATTTGAAAGAGGGAAAGTTCACGAAAGTGATTGCAAAGAAAGAACGCAGTCTACTACACCAGTACACACACAATTTCCGAAATTGGCTTATACACATGGATGTTTTGTGTTATGCCTACTATGAGACTGGGAATCACGACAACGCCGAAAGACTTTTGAAAAAAATCGAGACCACAAAAAAACAGCCCTGGCAAGATCAAGCTTATTTATCCAGGGTGACGAAGATTCGTATGTGTTTGAAGTCTCCAAGAAAATACAATCTTGATGAGTGTGTAATCAGCTTGACGAATTGCCTTGGAAATCTTGGGCACCCGTCACGTCTTCGCGCCGCTGAATCAATCGTAGGGGTTGCCGACGAATTGAACTCAGCCGGCAAGCTTGATGCTGCAGAACGGCTCTACAAGAGCATCTTGGATGTCTATTCCAAAGTGCCGGATCGGGCAGACTCAACGCTAATCGATGTCTTGAAAAATTACCATCTCTTGTTGCTAAAACAGAACAAGAGTGATGCTGCTTTCCAAACTAGCGCGAGGTGGGAGAGGAAACTACAACAATTCGCTGCTGTGAAAAGCGAAGCCGAAAACGGTCTAAAGTCGATCAAATGACACTCAATTACATGGTTTAGTAATGCCACTACAAACGGTGCAGATCAAATTTTTCGTTCTGCAAAGTTTTAAGCAAAATAATTCGCTCAAACCCTATCATTCAGCCAGATAATTTGTAAGAATGAAAGTAGAAGAACTTCATCTGCGTACATCGTTCAACGAATCGCTCGGCGCTGTTTCGCCGCTCGAACTCTAGTTACGATGTCGGTTCTGCTCGACGTGATCGCATGTCGAGCAGGAGCTTTGATTTGCAATCGTAGGGTTGAGAGGATAGGACTATGAGTAAGAAAAAGAAAAAACACGCCGCTAAAACTGCCTCAACACCTGAGGCCGCAATTATTACAGATGCCGGAACATCAGAAGTGAGCGAAGAGAACGCTCCTTGTAGTGAAGAATCCACAGGAGATGCTGCTTCTTGCGATGAAGCGAATTCGCAAGATGATTCTTCTACAGGCGAAGGTTCTGAAAAGTGTGCGCAGATGTCTGAAGATTCTCACGTGCATGGAGAGGGTTGTGCCGAAGCATCTTGTGACGGTGGCGACGCTCCAGCCGAGGAAGCCTGTGAGGAAAGTTCTGAGGCCGATGCCGGCTCCGGAGAAGCCTCCGAAGGTGGGTCGGAAGAATGTGCCGAGCCAGCAGCGGAAGCCGCAGGCGAAGGCTGTTCCGCAGAAACAGCCGAGCCTGAAGCGGAAGCAGCAAGCGAAGGTGGTTCTGAAGAAACGACTGAGCCTGAAGCGGAAGCAGCAAGCGAAGGTGGTTCTGAAGAAACGACTGAGCCTGCAGCAGAAGCAGCAAGCGAAGGTGGTTCTGAAGAAACGACTGAGCCTG
>CAZISK010000174.1:0-2383 GCA_964541355.1 uncultured Candidatus Obscuribacterales bacterium | reverse complement strand
TGAAGAAAATGCCGAGCCTGCAGCAGAAGCAGCAAGCGAAGGTGGTTCTGAAGAAGACGCTGAGCCTGCAGCAGAGGCTTCGTCCGAGGAAGCTGCTACTGTCGAGATGGAAGTGTCATCTGATGACAGTTCCGACAGTAGTGACACGAAGTCGGATGAAGACAAAGCTGATGATGCTGTAGCCGAATCAGAGGATGCCACTGCTTCTAGTGACGATGTCGCCGCCGAAGGTGACAAAGCCAAAGAAGACGGTGATACCGAAGCCGCATAGGTCCCAGGACTGTTCACAATGCAGAGGTGGCGTAGTGTACAGACGCCACCTCTGCGTTTTTATTCGTAGCGTTTGACGCGCTGGTTCGCTACATCCAGGCGATAACCAAACAGACCGCTCCAATTCCAAACATCAAAGCACCGAGTCCGATCGCCACTCGCTTCGGCGTATCACCATCAAATTTTCCAGATAGGGCAAAAAATGCTGCTCCAAGCGCACTAAAGAAAAGTGCATGCCTGCATATAAGAACGAGCAGAACAATATTCGCCCACGCTGGGTGAATGTCCAAAAGACAAACGCGCCACGTCCGATCGAACATGGTGAGCGGAAGGACCTTCTCCGGTAAACCGCGTTCGCATATGACCACATAGGGCGAGCCATCGCTTTTGTGGAAGAATCGCCCTTGCTTGTTGCAACCTTGAATCACAAGCGTCTCCGGTACGCTGCTATTTGTTTTACGCGACAGATGGCAGATGTTCACACAACCTGGATAGAGGATCGGCTCGTCGTCCCAAAGCGTACCTCGCTTCAGCGTTTGCACATACTTGTCTGGCTTCAACTTCCCTGGAATGTCGACACTCTGCATGAACGGATAATCTATGCGTTTGGTGTATGGATTTTTGTAGGTGAAGTCGCCAATCAGTTTTAACGAATCGGGGTACAGTTTGTGGCGCTTGTAGTAACTATCCGCGCTTACTTGCAGGCTCGACATGAGCGCCAATATTTCTCTGTCAGTGTGTGACTCACTGAAGAACTCTGTTCCTGCTCTATCGATTAATCCGTCTGGAGTTCGCTTTAGCCAATATTCTTTTTCAGTTGGAAGGACGGTCAACAGATCTGCAATCTCGATTGCGCTGTATCCATAGCAGAAGAATGGAAATTTGAGTGTTCGTTTGTCATCAATGGTGATGTCTACATTCTTCGGACTGACGAATTGAATCTTGATTCGATCGTCCGCTGCACTAAAGCGCGGCTGTGATCCTGAAATAAGTACGTTATGTTCTGTGGAATAACACAGCTTCATTGCAAACAGAAAGATGAAGACCATAGTCAACGCGCTAAGAAAAACCATGCTCACGTATGGTGCGGTGCCGGTATCAATGTTACGGTAAAAATTCTGCGTCGATTTAACGACCAACTCTTGAAGCGTCAGTCGCCCTACGTCGTAATCGGTTCCGTCAGGCTGATCATCTTCGATTGTTTTGCGGCTTTCGCGAAGTGTCTTCACCTGCTGGGCTTTCGTGGCGCGCTCAGCGGCGAGTGCGTACTGGTGCAGCTCTTTTACCTCTCTGGCAATTTCAGGTCTACCCTGCGTTTCGCACATGGTAGCAATGTTCATCACTGTTCGAGAGACGTCGGCGTGTGTATGGCCGAGGGCGCCTGTTTGTGCATCGAGAAGCTTCAGTGACCAATCGATCGCAGTGTCGAAATCGCCCCTATCGGTCGAGATCGTGACCAAACTCTTGAGCGATAGAATTGCGTGGTGATGACGCTTTTCGAGATTTTTTAGTGCATCTATGAAATATGATTCGGCGCGATCAAGGTTGCCGTCTTCTAGACTGCGAATCGCTTCACTGAAGAGGTGACTTCCACGTTCCTCGTTCATTTAAAATTGTTCGATGGTAACTATTTGGATAAACGAACTTTAGCATAAGCGCTCGATATATTGTTCGGAATTTTATCGAAGTAGCTAGGAAGCAATCCTGTTGAGAACTCAATTCAACACTTCTGAAACTCACTGTGATTCACTGGGTGATACTAAGCATTTCAACTGTTTTATCTGTGAAGATCCGTTTTGGTGGACCGATTTACGATTGTGATGCTCTCAGCGCACAGCAGAGATCGGCAGTAGTAGATTTCCGAGCGATTCGCCCGATGGGTGTACATAAACCGGGATGGAGAGTGTTGCCGGAATAGAGCAGTCGCCAGGGAGGAACAGCTTGCCGCTCGTCGACTCTCCTGGGAATAGAGTTCTTTGGCCAAAGCGTCGCTCGGCCAGTTTTCTTCTGTCCTGATCCTTGCCGTAGAACGGTGCACCATCGGGCTGGTACACATGACGGAGGTCGTAAGCAGTTGTGATCGCTCCATCGGAAAGAATCGAGCCGGCTACAC
>CAZISK010000173.1:0-11251 GCA_964541355.1 uncultured Candidatus Obscuribacterales bacterium | reverse complement strand
CTCAATTGCATCACTTTTCTTGCCATTAGTGCATATTTTCCCGATAGTCCCACTACTACACTCTTCAAGGCTCGACGGATTTCTGAACTCCGCTTCTTCGCAAAAGCTCGCCAATCAGATATTCAATCACCGCTTTCTGATCGAGAGGGCAGGAGCCGTCCGTCAGTCAACGATTTAATGAAATTGTCGACCGCCAATCTCCGGTATTCTCGAGCCTGGGGAATCGCGTTGACGTCGTCGGCACACCAAGCAGCTTAGAGGTAGTATTGTCCAACGGCATGAAAGCTTTTTCCGGCGCGCTCGAAAGACAAAGCTGCCCAACGATACTGGAGATGTGGTGTGGAGTGAGCCTGACTCAACACCGCCGGCTCGCCGATCTTGCCGAAGGCTTGCCCAATCAGCCAGACCGCATGAAGGACAGGTGCTTACAGCATATTGTTCAAACTGCGCAGAATTGCCCCCGATATAGAGCCGGAGCTCGCTGTTTCTGTAACCCGTGTCGACTATGAGCGTAATCTGTCTCGACTTGAATATGGCTCCACAGTTATGGCACTTAACTCCAATGTCCGCTAGCTGCATACGGTCCCTCGTGAAACCTCGTGAAACCCGGCGCCTTCAGAATTTAGGAAATCTGACAGTGAAGCTGATTCTATCGTTTAGAGTTGGATAGCCTGAGTTTCCTCCATGTTGTCAATAAGTCCTATGTTACGCTATCTAGCAAGAGTTTGCTACTTAAATACGCGTCTGGAGCGAGAGATTATCAGCTGCGATTCAATCCGCTCGAGCCGCCGTTATCGTCAAGGCAGTCTACGTCCATCGAATTCTTCTGAGAAACAGAGTAAGAGGCCCGAAAGAAGAGTCTTCACCGTCACTGTCACTTGATGGTGAGGAGCTGTTGCTGTTTATTGCCTGGTTGCTGGATCCGCCTTTACCAGCGCCCTGGTCGGGCGAGCAAGGCGATTGTCCACCTGTCCCTCCACCATCTCCGTAAGCGCCACCAGCGCCCTGAGAGTCACCTCCACCAGCGCTTCCCAGAGACTTACCAGCCTGAACATTTCTATCTAACTGAAGTGAGCGTGAGTGGTTTTAAACTATTGCCAAATAAACGTTGAAATGCAGCGATGATGGGCTGGAGTGAACAGCCTCTATCAGTTATGGTTGCGCTTCAGTTGTATGTTATTGGAGCCGTCCGAAATAAACACCGACAGGCGGTCATTCCAGGGACGACCAAATAAAGTAATTTTGCCCTGTACCTCCCCATTAGGCCTTACTGAAGTTGAATCGAATTCCGCACGCATCGCCGCTTCTGAAATCTTCTTATCGCCTTCGGCTATGGAGATCACTTCAGGTGAAAACTTGAAGGTCTCGGAACCTGTGTTATGAATGGCGACAGTCAAAATCGACTTGCGGGCGGTGATCTCAATGTCCTTTAGCTCGAAGCTGATTGGACCACTTTGAGTTCTCGGATTTTCCGGAGGCATGCCGGATTCGCTCTTGGAACTCCTGAAAGCAAGTGGACGCGAGGGAGCGAGATCGTCACCCTCATCGACATTCTTGCCTTTTTTGTCCTTTTTGGGTTTCGGACCTTTCTCTTTGACGGCTTTATCATTCACTTTCACCGGCGCCGGAGCCTCAGCTACGGACTCCTTGATCGCGGCGGATTTTTTGTTGCCACCAAAGGAAAAGAGATTTCCCACCGAGCCAAACATGCCACCAGATTTCGAATCAACCTCTATAGGCTCAGCCTGTTTTTCGGCTTGCGCTAGAGCCTGAACACTGGGGGTGATACCGGATATTTTGCCGATAATACTGCGAGCAGCCTGAGCGCCGGCGACAGCCGCCAACTCTTCTTGTGCGGCTCTCATATCTTCAGTAGCTGATTGAGCCGCATCGGTGGCGCGTGCCATATCGGCTTCAGCACGCTGCTTCTCTGCTTTTGAGCTCGCCACCTCGATTTCTTGCTTCCGTGCCTGCACGGTCTGTTGTTGTATAGCGTACTTGTTGTAGGCGTACAAGTAGCGATAGTACCCTTGCACCAGATCAAATTGAATCTTCCTGACCTGCTCGATAGATCTGCGATCTGATGCGAGTGGTCTGAAGATCGAGGCTACACGCCTGGGTGCAACCGTGAACATGCCTTTCGTAGCATCGGGGGGCAGCCCGACATCCACGCGGCGTAAGATACCTTGAAGGTCTTTGTCCCTTTCCATGAGCTTTTGCATGGCGTAGGAGTTTTGAGCTCCCGTCCAGAGAGTTTTTAAGTCTTCTTTCTGCTTGTACGGAGATCGACTTTCCATGCCGGTCGGTCGGATCGGAATGAAATCGGCCTCTTTTTTCTCGGGCTTGGCGGAGGCCTCGTCATCGTCTTCAGAGCCGCCATCTTCTTCGCTTTGATGTCTCTTGCCACTACCGAACAAACCTTGCGGGCGCTGAGGTTCTTGCGGCACAGGAGGCACTGCCTGCGGTGGCATCTGATACTGAGGCGGATATTGCGGTGGATAGCCCTGCGGAGGATACTGCGGGAACTGCTGATACTGGATGCCCCACGGATTGAGTTGGGGGTTGGCCCAGGGTTGATCCTGCCCACCACCATATGCGACGGCCGCGTTGGTCGAGAGAGTCACCGCCGGTGGAGGCGGAACGAGACCGCCGGCAACAGCGCCTGGAGGAGGCGGCGGCACGCTGCCTGTGTAGTGGGTTGAATACGAAGCAGCTTCCGGAGGAGACTCAACAGGAGTACCGGAGTCTTTCGCGGGAGTTATTGTGGTTCCATCGATCTTAGGCGGTTCTGCTGCCTGTGCAGCCGAGGCCGTATCGGTGGAGCCCTGCGGATCGTAGGAATTGACCACCGGTCCGTTCTGGGCGATGGTCTCAGCCGGCGGTGCGATTGGATCGGTCGAGACTGGCGGCAGGACTCGGCCCATGCCGTTCATGCTGGCCTGATTCTCGGCTTGCATTTTGGCATATTTGGCCTGTTCTTCGAGCATACGAGCTTCGGTTGCCCGAAGCTCCTCTACTGTCTCTGCGCTGGCCTTAGGGTGCAGGCGATTGAGCACACCACCACCACTCTGTTGATTAGCTCGGGCCGTGTCTGCGCCGGGCGCTCCTAGGCCACAGCCGCTCACGCTACCCGAGACTAAAATCAAAAGTGTGGTTAGTAGAAGTCGCATTTATACTCTTACTACTACTTGGTTTTGCTGAGGAGCGTTCCTCTTACAATACCTTCAGTTCTACCAGAGCCGCCGCTAGATGTGCCGCTCGATGGCACTCCATAGTTGTTGCCGTAAGATGCGGCTTGTGGAGCTTGTTGCATGCGCTGTGGGTTGCCGCGCGGTCTACCGCCGCCGCCGCCAAGCGAGCCTGTCGGATATGTTCCGCCGATAGCCTCTTTGGGCTTCATCAACTTACCCATGAGGCGGTTGGTCGATGTACCATCTGCCAGTGCATTGCGTGGGGCCATCCCGCGTGCCGGAATATTGCTCTCACGACTGAATCCTGATTTGGGCAGTGGGAGCTGACCAGCATTGTCAGGAGTGCGATAAGGCTGAACTCCAGGACCGCCAAGCTGCACAGGTGCGCTGGCTGGACCGCCGCCTGACGGGACATCACCAAGAGCGCCGGCACCGTTGCCGCCGTATCCGCCGCCGTTGGCTTGCGGTCCTGGTGGCAGAGAGATCATGGGCGAGTTAGATGGCGCTTCGCGGAAATCACGAATAAGCGGACGTTCGTCCAATATTTGCATCTGGCGCGGGGCATTGAAGAACTTGGTTTTATCAAGTTTGTTCTGCTGTATATGTCCCTGGAAGCCGCCCTGGGCAAAAGCGGGACTGACACCAATAACGGTGCTGACTGCGACGACTGTCAAGGTAAGTATTCCGAATCTCATGGCTGTCCTCATTGTTTAATTCTCCTTACGCCTAGCCTAGCACTAACGTCCGCCTGAGCGGAAGGCTGACATACCAGCCGCCGATGCGGCGCCCATGGCGGAATTCGTAGTCTGCAAGACACGGTTGCCTAGACGCTTACCCATACGGCTCAAAAGACCGTTGCCCTTGCCGGGCGGTCTTTTCGATTTAAAATCATCATCCGGCAACGACAGGTCTTGTGTCGAGGCCTGGTTAATTGAGACAGGTTGAGGCGCTTCCGGCATAGCATCGCCGTCGCTGTTCCTCTTATCATTTAGCTTGGGCTCGCGGCCAAGCATCTTGTTCATTTGCTTAGAGGTCAAACCCTGGTATGCCGGGGGCTTTTCACCGCTGGACCCGAAGGTATCGCCAGCGAAGCTGACAGGCTTGTTTTCCTGCGCCTTTTCGCGACATTTATAGTATCCGACCGATTTCGGCGGGGTAGTGTAGGCACCTGGGTCTGCATGTCCGTAATGTTGGTGAAAGCTGACATCGCCGCCACCGGCGCCACTGCTTATGCTGCCACCGGAAGACATACCGCCAGTGGGCGTAGCGGCTGGGCCGGCATTCATCATGGGCATGCCGCCACCACCACCGCCGGAAGATTGCATCATCTGCCCTGGTGGTGTCTGACCGGAGAATGAACCTGGAACGTAGTGTGCGTAGCCTTGCTTCTTGCCCTGGAACGGATTGATCGAGGCGCCGCCACCCATCGAGTAGCCGCCACCGCCACCGCCACCGCCGCCTCCTCCACCGCCGCTCTGGGCGTTAAAGGACATGGCAGTTGTCATATCGACTCCAGGAATGTCCAGACGATCCGGTAGTGGAGGAAAACCTGGCGGAATGACCGGCTCATCTGCTGGAATGGGCTGAAGGGAGATATCGGGCTTGGGACGCCTGGGCGTCGGTCTGTATGCGACCATGCCACCGCCGCCGCCACCAGATGGTGGGAGGCTCACCGGAATGACTTGCGGTCTGGTTGGCGTCGTATTCATACCAACAGGGTGGCGCATATTCTGCTGCTCACCAATATACTGGCAATCTCCCGGACCATGCACGGTCTTGCCCCAGTTAACTGGAGGCAGTCCTTGAGCTGATGAGGGAGTCGAAGAGGTTAAAACGGATGCTAAAACAATTAGGGCTGACAGTTGATATGTATAGGCTTTCACCTTTGTCCCTCCTGGGATTCAACGAGCTAGAGCGTGCCCGGTGACTAAATTCGATTGCCTTTGTTAGTAATGAGAACTTCAGAAGAAAAGGATGCCCTAGGCAGAAGAGTTATAAGCTGTAATGAGATCAGTTTAACAATTTATAGAGCCGGCTGACACCCTCCGATTTAGGCACACTACACCCTGCAGCAAGCGAAGTTACCAATTTTTAATCTTTTCTGGACTGATTGTCAATATGAATAGAAAATTCTTGAACCAAATTGTTACCTGGACAACACTTTTTAAAAAAACTAGGCAAAAACCGCTTGCCTTCTGAGTGATATGCGCATAAAAATTTAACATCGATACAATGGATATAGAGTATCCGTGTATGTGCATAGAGTTTAGGGGTCCGTGGGAGAGTGTGAATGACTCACCAAGCCAGTAACAGGCGTCTTATAACAAATTGGAACTGGGAGGATGCCACCTCTTTCGTTCTGGTTTCATTACTCACCATATCCTTCCTTAGTGCCAGTCCTGTGGACGCTAAGAAGGCCAGGCGGCGAAGTTCGGGCGCCACTTCCGGTGGTGGCGGCGGCCCGCACGGGCTGGTACTGCAGACTCCGCCACCGCGCAATCCGATGGAGCATAACAACCGCGGAGTCGAGCTCGGCAGCAAAGGTCTGTGGACCGACGCCATCCGCGAACACGAGGAAGCGCTCAACGCCGATCCTGAAAATACGACTTTCCGGCAAAACCTGTCCAGCGCGCATCTGCACTATGCCGACCTGCTGCGCAGCAAGAAGAAACTATATGAAGCGATTAATCATTATAGAGAGGCTCTTTACGCCGATCCAGCCAATATGCCCGCCGATGCCCACCTGGACGACTGCCTGAAGTCTATCGGCAAAAATGCCGACGACTTCAACGTCCGGTCCGGGATCGCTGACGAGAACGATGCCTCCGGCAACTACGTCGTCGCCATCGTGGAGTATCGCAAGTGTGTGAAAATGCGCGACGATGGTCTCAGCCGTTTTCGCCTCGCCCGAGTGCTCTACAAGCAAGGCAAAGTGGTAGAGTCCTATGAAGAGCTTCGTACAGCTATCAACAAGGAGTGGAAGCCTACGGAGCAGAACGAGCTATCCAACTGTCACTGCCTGATGGGAGACATCCTCTGGGAGGTGACTCTCAAGGCTAAGGAACAGGGGCGCGGTCCTTTGTATATGAAGCGCCTGTTCAACGTCGGAGTCTGTTACCGCCGGGCAGCAACAATCAATCCCAATAATGCCGACGCCATCCGTGGACTGATTAACGCAAGCAAGGAAGCGATTGCTATCACCGATTCTTTCGACAACACTCTAATGATTGCTGGAGCTTATACGCTCGGCGCAGATTTCGAGCGCGCCAAGCAGCACTTCAACAAATGCTGGCAGCTTGGGCCAAATAACCCGGCTTTGCATAAGGCTCGTATCGCCTACCACCTGGCCGTAGTCACATCGGCTATCTCCACACCAAAACTGCTTCAGGAGTCGGTGCTCAAGATCGAGAAAGAGCTTGAGAAGCGTCCTGACGATGCCGAACTCCTCTACATATATGGACGAGGGGAGGAAGCGCTCAAGAATAACGATCTCGCCATCCGGGCCTACGAGAAGGCTCGCTCGATTAATCCGCACGTCAATCCTGATCTGATGCAAGGATTGAATCGCCTCACCGGCGCACCGGTCGAAGTGGCCTCCAAGCCTGGCCTTGGTGCTCAGGGAGCGGTGGGCGGCAAGCCTGGTCAACCTGGGACACCGGGACAAGCGGGTCAACCAGCAGCGCAGGGGGCCGGTGGCGCAGCCGGTCAGAAGGTCGCTGAAGCACCCAAAGTGGACCCGAACGCACCAGAACCTTCTCTGGTAGGAGAAGCTGCTTACGCAGCCATCGAAGCCAAGATCTCCCAAGGCGACAAGGATGGTGCCAAGGCCGAGTTGACGGCAATAATAGACAAGTATCCGAAGGAAGGCAGAGCCTATCTCCTCCTTGGCTCGATCCAGGAGGCACAAGGAGAGACGGCATCAGCCACCGTCAACTACCGGATGGCGAATTCCTTTAAAGCAGTAGGAGCCGCCGACGCGCTGAGACAAATTGATATTACGCGCGTTAATGGACTGATGATTTCCGCCAAAGAATCGATCTCGAAAGGAGACTCGGTTTCCGCCGCAAGCACATTAAAACAGGTGATCCGCCTGGCACCGGAGCTACCGGAGCCGCACAAGCTCCTGGGAGAGGCTCTGGACAAAATGGGAGACAAGAAAGAAGCAGAACGAGAGCGGAAAAAAGCCGATGAACTTCAGAAGAAAGATCTCTAGTACAGCGAAACTAAAACCACGAAAGTGGTGCCAAATACTTTCTTCGACACGCACTTGCGTGTCTATATCGCTCTCGGTGCTCATGACCCTGGGGCCTTCCGGACTGAACTTGCCAGGCTATGCTGCATTTGCGGATGAAGCCGAAAGCAAAGGAAAGAAAGCGGAAGCCAAAGCGCTCAGCAAAACTGACAGTGCCAAGCCGGTAGACGAGTCTTCAAAGTTGAAAAACGATGTACAATCCTGGACAGCGGCAGGCAGCTCGAAGTCTGACAGCGGCTTGACAGCCGCCGGCACCAGCTCTTCCACAGGCAGTACCACTACTTCCGGAAGCAGCTCAACAAGTAGCTCCACACCTTCCACCGGAACAACACCAACGCCGGCGACCACGGGAACAACGTCGGGGTCAGCCGATGCATCTTCTGACGGGGCCGCAGCACCGGCCAAATCCAGCGACTTCCTCAAAGACTTCTTCACGAGAATGGGCACTCCGGCACCCAAGACAGCCACGCCTTCGAGCACTGATACCGGAGCATCATCGAGCACTCCAACGGATTCCACCCCTCCCTCGACAACGCCTGGTTCATCACCGCCGGCGACAACCAGCACAACCGAATCCGATCCAACCAAGGCGGGAAGCTCCGCTCCGACCGACAGCGGCGCGTCCACCGGTTCAACCGACTCTTCAAGCACAACTCCTACACCGACAGGCGACTCATCAACAAAAGCCTCGTCATCATCTTCGACAAAGAAATCTCGCACTTCGAAGAAATCGCGCTCATCCGGCTCTTCATCCACAAGTTCAGACTCGGCTTCAACCGATTCTTCAAGCACATCGAGTACAACCGGCGATTCGTCGACAACGACTCCTTCACCATCAGAGGTTTCTTCGTCATCATCATCGAAAAAATCTCGCGCCTCTAGAAAGTCAGGTTCGTCAGGCTCTTCATCGTCGGACACGGATGCGGCATCGACCACTCCGACGACACCTTCGATCTTCATCGATCCCAGCCAAACAACATCGAAGAAGAAACGCTCCAGATCGAAAGACACCGCCGGCGGTGACGACCAGAGCAGTCCAACCGGGACGGGTGAGTCAAATCAGGACAAAACTGCCGAATCCACCGAGACCCCTAAGAAGAAAAAGCGGGGACGGAAGGCAAAACATTCTGAGGAATCGGAAACAACGACAACGAAAAAGCCTTCATCCGACAACGCAGAATCGGCTACGGAGACGACCAAAGACAAGGAAAAATCGACTGAATCCGCAAGTGAAGGCGATTCATCGACAACAGAAAAAGCGAAGGAGCAACCTTCGGATTCACAGCCTGAAGACGGACAATCGGAAACAACCAAAACCGATCAGGAAGACAACACGGCAGTCGAGAAGCAAAAACCGGAAGGCGACGAGAGCGAGACCCCGACTGTCCGCAAACCGAAAAGAAGTGATAGTGACAGTGAAACTGCCAACGAAGGAGAGGAGGAAGAGGTAGCGAAAAAGCCGAAGCGACCTCAGTCCCTGGCTGAAGCAGACGAGTTGTTATTGAAGAACAAATTCGAAGCGGCTGAGGAGTCTTATCGAAGCTTGATTACAACAGACGACACCGGAGACGCCTATGCCGGACTGGCTGTCGCTCTGGCAAAGCAAAATTGGCCAAAGAAGATTCTCGAAGCCGAGCGCATCATGAAAAAGGGTAAGGAACAGTTCGCCGAAAATCCTAACATTATGGCTGCCGGCGGCTACGTTTCCTACGTGCACTCAAAGTCGGTCGCTTCTCCGGCAAAACGAGATCTCTATCTCGATGCTGCCGAAAGACTATCGAAGATGGCAGTAAAGCTCAGCCCAGATACAGTAATCGCTCAACACACGCTCGGTCTGGTGAAATTGGCGCAGGACGATGCGGAAGGTGCCATCTCGCCGCTTCGCAAAGCCGCTAATATGGCTCAAGATGCCTACAGCAACACGCTTCTTGCGGAAGCCATGCTCAAAGTCGATCCTCGGGACGAGGACGCAAAAGCGCTCATAGACGAAGCGCTCGCCATGGATAAGAACTTCCATCCTGCCAGACTGCAAAAGGCGTTTTACCTCACCAGCAAAGGCAAACACGAAGAGGCTTTTACGGAACTACATTCGATACCGCGCGATCAGCGAGGCTCCGACTGGCACAAGGTACAGGGCGATATCTATCGCGCACAGGGCGATGGACCGTCCGCACTGGCGAGCTGGAAAGAGGCCAATCGGCTCGATCCGCGAAATCCAGAACCGTATACAAACCTTGGTCAGTACTATGCTGCACGTGGTGATGGCGAGCTTGCCATCGCCGAGTATCACAACTCCCTCGAAATTCTACCCAACGACCTGAAGCTTCGCGCCGAACTAGCGGAGCTGGCACTGCGACAGGACAAGCTGGATGTGGCCGAGACTGAGTTCCGCACCATACTTAACCTCAAAGATGGAGACCCGTCATCACTTCTCGGTTTGGCTCGAGTGTTTTTCCGCAAAGCACGCAAGGAAGGGCAGTATCCTACTGGATACGCCGAGCTCATGGATAAGATCAGCAGCATCGTCACGGAACAGTCGGTGCAGGGACAGTTGGTAAAGAAAGGCGCTAAGAACCTCTCCGACAAGATTCAGTTATCAGAAGCAGAAAAGGCTCTTGCGGAAAGCCCTCCACGGTTCCGCGAGGCAAGACAACTGTTTTCCCAGGTAATCACCAACCACAAAGAGGAGCCGTACGAGCTATTGAGCCTTGGCGAGCAGGCCTTCAACGATGGTGATCTGAAGTCGGCCGAAGAGGCGTACGGCTACGCCAAAGAGAATAACGAAGTCTCCCCCAGGGCGGAGCAAGGCATAAGCAAAATAACCAGCCAGCGCAACGAAGCCAAACGCCACACGGAGCTCGGTAATGCCACATGGAAATTGCCGGAAATAGCAATCGACCACTACAAGCAGGCTTTGATCCATGATCCCCAACACCCCGACGCATATTATGGGCTGTACAAGCTTTACTTCCGCCTGAAGAAGGACGATAACAAGGCTGTGGACTATGCCCACACATTCCTGGAAGCCTCCGACGACAATGATCCGTTGAGAAAAGAGGTGGAGGATGATCTTTCTAGGTTGAAAAAGCGTGTACAGAAGGAAAATTCAAAGTAAGATTGTTTAAGCGGCTTCATATTTAAGTACTACTGTGGAAGAGCTGACCTAATGTTTGAACGCCGCCTTGAGGAGACGAAGATGGATTTAGGTAAAATGAGAGGAACCAGGGGTAAAACGGACGAATCCGCCTCCGATTCTTCCGATTCTGTCTCTGGCAATGGCAGGAAAAGCCTGCCGTCCCGCAAAAGCGGTCAGAAGAGTATCAAGGACAACAAAGCGCTGCGCGAAGGTATGGGCGGGTTGAATGCCCTATGGGGCACCTACACCTCTACACTCTCAGCTTACTTCAGGCGAATGTCGCGCAACGACCAGGAACAACTTATTACGCGTCTGTGCCAGGTTATAACAGTCGGCTCCGCCATTGTGTTGACCAGCTTCTTTTATCAGTTTATCCCCTTACTAGTTCGCGTCTTTACTATGCCAGTGTTCATCGTCGGTTCGTGGTTCGTAGCCACGCGGGTTGTCGCGCCAATCATCATCGCGCAATTCGAGGACAAGCTCAACGGCGACGACAGATAGCGCTTTTCGTGCGGTTTTCAACATGGTCCATCGAGACAAAAAGCAGTTGATGAAATTTGTTCTGGGCGGTCTGATCGTGACATGCGCATTCGCGATAATGGCTCCAGGATTGATTAGTTATGTCAGTGGGATGTTGCGGTTAGTCTCATTAATTGCCACAATAGTAGCAGC
>CAZISK010000172.1:6263-11302 GCA_964541355.1 uncultured Candidatus Obscuribacterales bacterium | reverse complement strand
GCTTGTCTCGCTGCTTCTGGCGCAGGCCTTAACCCCTTTATTCGTTCCATACTTCGCCGACCCACTTGCTCGACACATTGCTCGAGAGCTGAAGCCGGAGACATTGAGCAACCTGACGCTGTTGCAAGCGATTAGACGCTACAATCTGGCCTGGTGCTATCTCAGCGACAAAGAAAATCTCAGCGCCAGCGGCTTTTCTTCGGCGTTCGCGCCTTCTCGGCGAAACATTCCGTCGACATCTCGAGCGATCTCCATCAGGGATGACAGCTACTATGAGGCCGTTGTGCCTTACAGTGACAAGCTCAATCTCCATGTCGGACTGCCGTACGGACACACTCTGCCAAGCCTGACCAGCTTCGACTCGATTACATCATGTCTGTACATGCCGGTGTATTTCGGCACCGTGTTGATAATCATGATCGGAGTCTGGATCGCAAGTCTCATTCTTTTGGAAACAATCATCGGAAGTTCGATTCGATCATTGGGCAACGCCATAGATACGCTTTCCGCACTGATTTCGGAACCCTACACCAAACAGCAGATTAACGACATCACGAGACTGACCTGGACACCGTCTGACTTTCGGGCCTTAGGTACAACTCTGAATATTCTCATGAGTCGGGTTCTCGACCTGAAGGAAAGCATGGAAAAGTCAGGACTTGAACCGCGCAAACCACAACCGAAAAAACCGCCTCCCATGCCATTTCAATCGACCGAGACAACACGAGACTATCGCACCGACATCGCTACAGTGGAAAGCGGTGTATTTGCCGTTAAGTTCGATAAAGAGCTGCGTTCCGTCGACTCCTCTTATGAATTTGCCGTTATGCTGCTTGATGGAATTCACGAGCTCTACACAGACATCGTTGATTCGGCTGCATTTCTGAAAATCGAGAAGAATCGCACCATTACAGTCGAGACCTGCCTGGGTCTTGATGATGATTCGTTGGAGATGTTAAACCGAATCGACCATCGCGAGTTTATAGACGAACGAAGTATGTCCAAGAAAAGCATAGACGTCGGTCCGATGCTGATTAAGAAGCTGGGATTCGAATCCTTGGCGCAAAAAGATCAGATTGGCAGAATCATCTACTTGCCCTTCAGCTATGAAGGAAAAGCTCTGGCGCTGTTGGCCGGCTTCATGCGACAGGGAAAAGTGTCGACGCCTGAGCGCATACGAGCGCTGGAACGATTTCGCGATAAAGCGCTCGAGCTGTACAACGAACACCGGATGCGTGAGGAGCGCGACGAAGATCGATGGAACGATCCGGCAACAGGTATGGGCAACAAGATCTACTTCCAGGAGCTCATGCCCAAAATCGTGGAGCGCATAAAATCAAAAGGCGCAGACAGCCACTTCTCCATCTTGATGATTCAACCTGATTTCTCCACCCCTCGATTGGCGCGATTCCCAGCCGACATGCAAGACAGATGGTTTTCTGAAATCGGCAAACTGATAACCGGACTTTTGCCAATAAGCAAAAGAATCACTCCGGAGAAAGGGGCGACGAATTATCTGATTCGTTACCAGGAGCATGTGATGGCTGTGGTGCTGGAAGGCATCAACGGCAGCGCCGCGGTGAACGTGGCCGAAGGTATTCGAAGCTCGGTCATAAGCAAGGCGCAATGGTCAGGAGGGGCGACCGATCTATCCGTATCGGTCGGCGTAGCAACCTTTCCGCGCGACAGCGAAAATGCGGAAGAACTTGTTGCACAAGCAACAAGAACGCTTTCGTATGTGAAGGAAAAACTTGGTGGCAACTCAGTTTGTGATTTTCAGAAAGTTCCGGCGGATTATAGCCCGAAGGAAGTCTCGGAAATTCAAGGAACACTGGGAGTGCTAGACAACGTTGGTCTATTGCAATCGATCTCCAGCACCGAAAAGAGCGGTGTCTTGATCGTGGTCAACGACGCCGGACAAAAGTTCGTCACGACGTGGATTGACGGAAATCCAACTTCCGCAGCACTGGATGATCTCACCGGACAGGGAGCCATGACTGAGTTCATAACCACATTCAAGACCGGCAGCTACAACTTCCAGACCCGTATAGTCAGCAACACGGGTCAGACTGTGCCGACTCTCCGCTCGCTCGAGCGCTGCTTGATGGAGGCGGCTCTCGCCGAAGATAAAATGATCGTTGCACTGCGGATGATACCGAATCCGGATCGACTCGTGAGAAAGATCGACAACCCGATTGGCTGGAGACAGGTAGCTGAGGACTCCGACGTCGACCCGGACGAAGTCGCGGCGATGGAGGAGATGGTAAAGTTAGCTAATGGCACCACTACGCTCTTGTATATTTTCAATACGCTCAAGCATATGCCGACCTCGTTGAAGTGGCGTACGGCAGGGCTACTGCTGCAGTATCAGCTGATGCAGATAAGGGCAGACTAAATAATCGGCTATCTGAATCATGAATCGTTGCTCCCTTTGGCGACTGTCTTTCCAAAAGGATCGAGAACCTATTTTTTTTTTGCGTTCCACGAATCGGATGCAGCATCCGATTCGTGAATCGTCGTCGTTTTGGCGACTGCCTTTCCGGAAGGCGAGAAGCTGTTTATCTGCGTCTCAACGCTCCTGAAGCGGCATCCGACCTGGGTATCTTGGATTTCTTCGCAGGCCCACCATTGGAGCCGTTCGATCCACCGTTGGAACCGCCGGATAGATCCATTGGTTTCGCTGACTTGGCAAGCTGCATGACTTGATCTGCATGGAACTTCAGCGAATCCATCTCTTGCAACTGACGTCCGAAGTATACTGCCGAGTACGTTTTGAGAAAACCTTCCAACGCCTCTGGCAATGCTTCTGGAGCATCTTTACCGGCCGTCTTTCGTTCGGTGACGACACGCTGAACACGCTCTATGAACTCCGTCGGAGTCTCGCTCGTGCCACGCGCAAGTTTCGTACTCTTCTTGACGCTCTTCGCGACCTTTTTATAGAGACCCCATTCCGGACCTCTACCTTCGAGCCGCTCTCTCCAGCGCCGGTAAAGCTTCGACAGCACTTTGTAGGCAACGAAAGCCAGAATTAACGCCACAATTGACCCAACGATGACACCAATAATTTCGGTCAGGCTAGGCAATTGGATACCGGCAGCAGCCATACCAAGCTTCTCTTCAAGATCTTCAGCGAGCTTTTCGGGCGTGTAGCTGTTCTCGCGCTGCACTGCAGGCAAGACACCCTGTGGCGTGCAATCGAACGGCACCCATCCAAACTGAGGTATGTAAGCTTCCGCCCAGACCAGACGATGCCGGAGTCGAACTTCCTGAATACCGGTTGCCGGGTTGCTGTCACCGGGTGAAAAACCGCTGACTACTCGAGAAGGAATTCCAATGCAGCGAGTAAGAACTACAAATGCTGACGCGTAGTCGGTGCAGTTGCCTTTCTTTCTGTTGAAGAGGAAGTCCTGGACCTCGTCTGTAGTAGCCGGATTGCACTCTCTACCCATATCATATTCGTAGTTTTTGCGAATGTAATCGGCCACCTGCTGGCACTGAACGAACCAGTTGTAGCGCGGGTCTGAGATTTTTTCCGCGGTGCGGAAAAGCTCATCAGTAGCGGTCTTCGGCATTTGCAGGAAGCGATTGAAGCGTGTTCTTATCAGATCTTCTTCCTGCGAACTGATCGGCAGATCAGAACGCATTGTATCAATCGGATAAATCGGCAGCTCCGTCTTGACCTTGAACTCGGTATCGCGAAGGATCGGTTTATCACACTTCAAAACACCGAGACCATCGACCAGCACTTTTGTCCGTTCCAGCTTCAGCTCTTGCGGAATCCATCCCGCTGGCACGATGTCACCAATGGATTTAGCCACGACCTTAACTTCTTGAACGAGTTCGACCGTAGGTAGAGCCTTTGTTCGAACTAAAGCATCCGCCATACCGACTTTGAAGATAGGTCTCATGGTGCTCTCAAATTCGAACGGTCTCGATGCTTTCACATCTTCCGGCTCAGGCGGCAATTGCTCTACCTTAATCGGCTCAGGTTGTATGGTTGTCTCCTCAGTCGCATTCGGATTTGCAAGAATCGAGGTCTGAGCGCCCTGTCCCTCAGTACCAGGGGCCGCCGGCGTATACAACCGTCCACCTTTCATCGTTTTGATGGTGGTATCTACATGCTCCAGCTTCTCCGGCTCGCGCGGCATTGTATTGTCCAAAACCTTGACCGTCTCTCCCTCATCAAGAGAACGCGACCAGGTCTTGCCGTTATAGAAGTCGTAGCACTGTCTTCGAAGGAAGGCCAAACGTCGTGACTTGACGTTCAAGACAACATGATCGTCGAGCGGTATTGGCGGAGAGATCTCCAACTGATTGTCGTCGCTCAAATCGCCTGCTGGATCGTGCATAACCGGTGCAGGCTTCGCCAATCTCCGCAACCTCTCCTCTTCCTGCAATTGTGCTTTCGTCTTCTGAACAGGCTTCAAATCGAGCTTGATTTTGGCCTTGGGTTGCTTGAGGAGCTTGGCTTCTGCCAATTTCCGTAATCTTTCCTCTTCCTTCAACTGTTCTTTTGTCTTCGGAGGAGGCGGAACTGGCTTCAAATCGAGCTTGATTTTGTCCTTGGCTTTTTTGTCGAGGACGACTACTTTGTCTTTGGCTTTCTTGTCGAGGACGATGTTCTTGGCTTTCTTGTCGATGACTACTTTGTCCTTGGCCTTCTTGTCGAGCTTGCTCTCTGCCAATTTCCGCAGTCTCTCCTCTTCCTTCAACTGTTCTTTTGTCTTCGGAGGAGGTGGAACTGGCTTCAAATCGAGCTTGACTTTGTCCTTGGTTTTCTTGTCGTCCTTGATCTTGTCCTTGGCTTTCTTGTCGAGCTTGCTTTCTGCCAATTTCCGTAATCTTTCCTCTTCCTTCAACTGTTCTTTTGTCTTCGGAGGAGGTGGAACTGGCTTCAAATCAAGCTTGACTTTGTCCTTGGTCTTCTTGTCGTCCTTGTTTTTGTCCTTGGCTTTCTTGCTTTCTGCCAATTTCCGCAATCTCTCCTCTTCCTTCAACTGTTCTTTTGTCTTCGGAGGAGGTGGAACTGGCTTCAAATC
>CAZISK010000172.1:0-6163 GCA_964541355.1 uncultured Candidatus Obscuribacterales bacterium | reverse complement strand
TTCAACTGTTCTTTTGTCTTCGGAGGAGGTGGAACTGGCTTCAAATCAAGCTTGATTTTGTCCTTGGTTTTGTCGATCTTGATCTTGTCCTTGGGTTTCTTGTCGAGCTTGCTTTCTGCCAATTTCCGCAATCTCTCCTCTTCCTTCAACTGTTTTTTTGTCTTCGGAGGAGGCGGAACTGGCTTCAAATCGAGCTTGATTTTGTCCTTGGTTTTGTCGTCCTTGGCTTTCTTGTCTTCCTTGGGTTTCTTGTCGTCCTTGGCTTTCTTGCTTTCTGCCAATTTCCGCAATCTCTCCTCTTCCTGCAACTGTTTTTTTGTCTTCGGAGGAGGTGGAACTGGCTTCAAATCAAGCTTGATGTCCTTTGGATTTGGAGGTTTGACAGGCTTCGGCGGAGTCGGCGGTTTCGTCTTCTCGGGCGGCTTGTTTTTCACCGCTGGGGGTTTGGGCGGTTTGGGCGGCTTTGGAGGCTCAGCCTTCTTCTTATCTGGCGGCTTAGCCTTCACTTCTGGAGGTTTCGGCGGCTTAGGAGGTTCCGCCTTCTTCTTCGGCGGCTTGGCGTGACCAGGAGGTGTGGCCTTGATCTTTGGATCCGGCAGAGTCTTCGGAGGCGATTTCTTCTCAGGAGGCTTGACCTTAACCTTCGGAGGCTCAGGTTTTTTCTCTGGCGGCTTTGGCTTTTCCTCTTTCTTTTTCTCAGGAGGCTTCGGCGGCTCTACTTTTTTCTTCTCGGACGGCTTAATCTTAGCCTCGGGTGGCTTCGGAGGTACAGGTTTTTTCTCAGGAGGTTTTGGCTTCTCGTCTTTCTTCTTCTCTGGCGGCTTAACCTTAACCTCAGGTGGCTTCGGGGGCTTCGGAGGTTCAGGTTTTTTCTCAGGAGGTTTAGGCTTCTCCTCCTTCTTTTTGATTTCTGGCGGCTTCGGCTTCTCTTCTTTCTTCTTCTCCGGAGGCTTTACTTTGACTTCAGGCGGCTTCGGAGGAGGTGGTGGCGGCGGCGGTTTAGGCATAGCTCTCGATTTGTCTTTCAGAGCCTTTTCGATCTCAGCAATTTTCTTCTCTAGAGCTTTTTGTTCGATCTTGTTGTCATTTTGTTTAGCTCTCTCTAACTCTAACTTGAGCTGTCGGAGCTGTATCTGAAGTTGTCTAAGTTCAGCGCGACTGAGTTGGTACTTCTTCTGCGCTTCTTTCGCTTTCTTCTTTTTCTTCGCCGGTTCGAACTCCGGCTTCCTGGGCAGCTGCTTAATCAGATTAGGATCATTCTTCGTGAACCAACTTCTCGCCGTACGGACCTTTTCTTTGATGGGCTCGGGATTGGTCTTCTTAAAAATAAGATCGGTGAGATACTCGAGGTTCATCACCTTCGTGTACGCCCAGATCTGATCTATCGCCTCGTCTGCTCTGGGTACATAAAAGAACATCGCCACTGCCAGGAGTGGCACGATAGTTAACAGGACAAGTGTATTGCCGCGAGGTATTCTGCGCGTCCGTGCGGGTGCTCGAAACTCCGGTGCTTTCACAATTGGATCCTTGAGCCAACTGTTCATCGTTCGCGAGATGCAATCGTAGTACATCATAATGGAGCCGAGCACTAGATATCCAAGCACGCAGGCTCCATATGGAAAGCCTTTTGCCACCGGAGCGGACAGACAGATCAACATCAATCCAAGACCTGAAGCAGTATTCAGATCGGATCTCGATCGCATGCTGAACGTTATGAAGCAAAAAATCCCGGACAGGAAATGGACAAATGGAGAAACATAGTCGAACTCGTCGCGCAGCGGTCCATTGACTTCACGAAAACCATTTGCGCCGACCAAAATGATCCCGACCCACCACACAATTCTCAACCAGACCGGATCCTTATGGCGGAAAAAATAGCTCAGCAAACTGCCTGTGACGATGAGCGTAAGATAGGTCGCGGTCAACCACCACTCGGTCAGGACAAAGACGCTGCTAGCGACAACGCAGAGTAACGCCATCAAGAAAACAACCAGCCGAAGACGTTTAGAATCCTCCGCTGGCTCCTTGCCTGCCTGCTGCTGCTGTTTATCAGGACTCATAGCGCCTCCAGGTCTTTCTCCCATTCTATTCGTCCAACCACTTCTCCGGAACTTGGTCCCAATGCGCGCTTAACATCTTCCTGTGAACGTGCCTTCGACTTCCTGACTGTAGCGAAAGTCATTCCTTTGGCACCGTCGGCACCGTATGCGTCTTCGTCGAAATCCCAACCCAACGGGATAATCACCAATTCTATCGGATAACAGACCGTGTCGCCCGTCTCCGGGTGGTACTTAATGATTGAGTCGGCGCTCGGCAGAAGCGTCAACACATCTTTCTCTACCACGTTGAAATCGAGCATCTCGGTATCTTCCTCGCGAACGCCTCTAAGCGACATCGGCTCAACCCGAGCTAAGATTTCTGAATAAAGATGTACACCCTGATTAACATGCTCCGGCAGGTCGTACATCAACGCTTCCATCTCCTTTGAGTCAAGGGGCGGATTGAGAAGCAAGGTGGGCAGCTGCCCCTGGCTGTAGCCCAGGTGACATAGAGACATCGCGGTGCATACTGCAAGTTCGAACTGTTCCTGCGACTTCCACGGTAGCCGTAGATTCAAAACCAGATCGAAGACCGGAATGGTTTCCTGGTCGAACTCCCGGACAAGCATTATGCCTCTTCGGGCAACCGACGGCCAGTGAACATGCCGCAAGCTATCGCCGCTCTTGAACTCTCGCACGCTGCGAAAGCTTGTCGATTGGTGCGTTATTGTGCTTGCATGAGAAGCCAAACCCATTGTTGAGCTCACTCCTCGCAACTGCTCCATGAAATGTCCGGACATTGGATAGTTTTTTGGATAGACGGTGATCGAAACCTCTTTTTTATTGTGACGGACAGCAAGGGTGCGCGACCACCAGACTATCCCTAGAGGAAAGCAAGTAGAAACCTCCAGTCCCTTGATCACATAGACACCGCGCCTCAACTTGGGCGTCGGGAATTCAAACCATTGTTCGTCTTCGACGCTTTCTATCAAAACGGGCTCAGGAGGGAAAACTCGCTCAAAGGTCTTGCCATCACGTCCTCGACGAACTACATCGACCGTGAGCCGGATCCACTTGGCTGGAATCAGCCAGGAAAGTGGACCTAAAATGTTGCGTCTCTTTAGTTTGACAACGACGATTGTGCCTTCAGCCGACAGAACCTCGCCGGGAAGAGATGATTCACCCTTGAGGTCCAACAAAATCAATAGCGGTATCACCGCCCCTGTGAGAGCGGCGCATACGAAACCGGAAGCCATTAAATACGTCCACTCGTTGGCGACCAGCGCACCAAAGACATAGACTATGAATGCGATTATGAGCATACCGACGAAGCGCGACTCCATATAGAGCCGAAGCCCCATGAAGCCTAAGGGGAGTTGAACGACTTTTTTCCGCTGTTCCGAGACTGCTGGAAGCTCATCCGCTCCGGCAATGGGCTCCGACGGATTGAGCCCGTCACTATCCTTGGCTTGCGCCTTTTTTCTTAGTCGGTTCATGCGCTCAGGAGGCGGTGGTTCAGGCTGGTACTGGGACGTGTTCTAGAATTTTCTTAATAATGTCACTATGACATATTTTGCTGGATTTTACTTTCGGCACGACTCGATGCCCGAAAACATGTGGGGCTAACGATTTGACATCTTCAGGAGTGACATATTCACGGCCTTCGAGGAAGGCACAAGCCTGGCTCGCCTTGACTAGTAGCTGGCTGCCCCGAGGACTGACCCCCAGAACTACCGACGGATGATTTCTCGTAGCCGAGACAATCTGCACAATGTAGTCCACGATCTTGTCGTGAACGAACACTGTTCGTATCGCTTGTTGCATCTCCTCTATCTCTTTTGTAGTGAGAACAGGTTGAACAACGAAGGCGTTATTTTTCAAAGATTTTCGAACAATCTCGGCTTCCTGGGCGGCGTCCGGATAACCGAGCGACAAAGAGATCATGAATCGATCAAGCTGCGCTTCAGGCAAAGGGAATGTTCCGTGGTGCTCGATCGGGTTTTGCGTGGCGATCACAAAAAAAAGTCCGTTCAATTCGCGAGTGGTACCATCCGTAGTGACCTGCCTTTCTTCCATCGCTTCCAACAAACTGGACTGCGTACGAGGTGTCGCCCGGTTGATTTCGTCCATCAGCAGGATGTTGGTGAAAATCGGTCCAGGCAGGAAGTGGAAGGTTGCTTCACGTTGATCGAAAATATTGACGCCCGATATATCGGACGGCAACAGGTCGGGCGTCGCTTGAATTCTCTTAAAATCAGCTTGAATAGAACGAGCAAGACTTTTCGCCAGAAGAGTCTTGCCAACACCGGGAACGTCTTCGAGAATGCAGTGTCCGCCTGCCAAGACCGCTATGACTGCCAGCTTACAGGGTTTCACTTGTCCCACTAGAGCTTGTCCCATGTTTTCAACAAGTAGCTTCGCTTTTGGAGCGAGCTGCAAAATCGCCGGGTTTGCCGCGGTCTGTGGTTTGGTCACAACAACCTCCGAATTACTGTTGTACTGGCTTTTCATACCCAAAGCCATTCTTGATTTAAACATAGTAGCGATGCTTATTGGTAAATGGGACTTCCCCAGAAAAATTCTAATGGACTATAATCAAATCTCAGAGTTCAATCAAATCTCAGAGTTCGTTGGTCGGGTAATAGCCATATGTCACAGAACACTCGCTTACTTCTTATCGCGCTTGGCGTTATGGTCGTCTTCGGAATATTCTTGCAGTCGCTAATTGCCAGATCGCTGCAAGACAGTTTTGGTCAGCAAAACTCACTGCCCAAGCTTCCTGCAGCCGTGCCCAACAAGCCTTTGCCCGGCATCGCACCAACGCCGACCCAGGCCCAGATTGACAAGGCCTATGCCGAGCTGCAACGGCAGAAAAATGGGGGGGCACCTACTCCGGCTCCTGCCGCCAACAAGCCAAGCAAGTAACACATTATCAGACCAACAATAGCGTTAACCCGCATGCAACTGATTCAATCGTTCAGTCCAGCGATTCTTCCTGGCTGCCTGCAGCAGTTACCGACACGTCCGTGGGTCTAGCCTGTCCGTTTTTTGCCTCGTTAAAATCTCCGACCACGACATCAATAGGAGAAGAAAGACCTGATGCAACGGTAATCGGCTCCTGCAATTCCGGATTCTTGAGGTGTTTTACGAAGACGTTGATAATGCATGCAACCGGCAACGATACGATGATGCCGAGCATACCATCGAGTCGGGCGCCGATCATAATAGCGATGAAGATCACCACCGGGTGCAAGCCGATGACATTGCCGATGTACTTTGGCGCCACAATGTTATCTTTGAGCCACTGAAGAATCCCGAACACGGCGAAAACGATCAATACCTGCACAAATCGTGATGCCGGAACATGATCTATGCCCTGCACTAGAACCGCAACGATGGTAGGAACAAATCCGAGCGTCGGTCCAATCACCGGCACAATCTCCCAAATCCCAAGAATGATGCCGAGCGCCAAAGCATACGGCACCCCCAGCACGGAATAAACTGCCACCATAAATGCACCAAATAAAAGACCAAGCACAATCTGCCCTTTGAAAAAGCTGTGCAAGGTTTTATCTGTTTCCCGAACAAATGACATCATTCTTGCGTTGAGCGGCTCAGGGAATATGTCTACAATAGACCTGGACATGAGCCCGCCATCCAGCAGGAAATAAAAGGCCAAAATTAGTACGCTCATGGCATAGAAGAACCAGGTCATCGTCGACATCGCAACGTTGGTGACATGCTGCATGATCAGCCCGGCGTCAGGCTTCGGCGCGGCTGCAACAATGTTGGCGAGCATATCGCTTGGCTTCATGTGGATGTGGGCGTGACTCAACTTCACTTCCAGTGGCGTGAGAATCTTCGTCGCCCACTCCAGGAAGGTCGGAATCTGATCGAATGTAGACTGTACCAACGACGATATCTGATACACCAGAATCGGTATCACTACAATGATACTAATTACGGTGACTACCGCGCCAAAAGCATATACAGCAAGCACGGCGAATAAACGTGATTTGGTGATGCGCTCGAGGAAATCAACGAGACCGGCAACGGTGTAGCAGACAAAAATACCGATCGACAATATGCGCAAAATATCGGAAAAAATCTGCGCTACCTGCACT
>CAZISK010000171.1:0-11330 GCA_964541355.1 uncultured Candidatus Obscuribacterales bacterium | reverse complement strand
GGGGTTGCAATGATCTTGTTGCCTTTGCTCAGATAGGTGTACATCAACGCTTTCCATTTGTTGACGTCGCGAACATCGAAAATCGTGATAGGCTCTATCTCGACGAAAAAACCTTCTTCCGTCTCAGCGAGCTGGGGAATGATAATCTTCTGACCGACTGCGTACAGGTACACTCGCAACATGCTCATGTGGGGAGCCTCGAATTTATCTCACTCTTACAATGTAGCAGGAGAGTTTGTTGCTGAGGATTAAACCTTCCTTCTGGCTACTTTCTGGATTTTTCGTGATGATCGATATCGTCAAGCTCAGGCTTGTACTCTGCTTCGATACGCCAGCGCTGCCAGTTGTTTTTGCCCACGATAGCAATCGCTTTGTTGATGCTGCTCCGCGCTTCTTCGAATTTGCTCTGTCTCTTGTAAAGTCTGCCGAGAGCGAGGTAGCCGTCTGCAATTCTATAGTTGTCTGCATCTCCGAAGGCTGTCATCTTCTCTATTGCGCCCTTCATCAGCTGTTCTGCTTTATCCAGCTTGATTCCCTGTTCGATGTACGATTTTGCGAGGTTGCATTCGAGGCGCCCCGTCCACCATTTCCGCTCCGGCCCAGGTTGTCCTTCACAATAAGGCAGACCCTGCTTTGCGAACTGCTCGGCTTTGCTGAAATGCTTGGTGCGATTCTCCAACTCGGCAAGAGAGCAGAATATTGCTGGTGCCTGTCCAGTGTAGCCGGATCGGGCTCCGGCAATGGCGATCGAGTCGTGCTTCACACTTTCCAGTACCGGTGCTACGTGACGGAAGAATCGCTCGGCATCATCCAGCAGCAAGTACTTTTCGTAGGCTGAAAATGCCGGAGCTGCAATAGCGATCTTCTGAAGATCTGGTCTGCCCCTTTTCTCTGCTGAATAGTATGCTTCGAGGAAGGCTGAGTTGAACAGAATCTGCTCATCCTCGCGAAAGAGGTTGGCCCTTGCTACTAGCACTGAATCCGGTGCGTCTTCGAAGGAGTTGAACGGTACGCGACCCGAATGTTCGTGACGAAGAGAGGATTGATAGTCTTTTAATTCCGATCGCCAGCGCCGAGCCTCATCTTGGTTATCTGAATGCTTATAGAACGATACGAGAATTGCCATCGCGTTTGCAATGCGAAAAGGATCCGCCTTCTCCAACTCCCGTTCGTGAAGGATGAATTGCTTCATTGTATTCGCCGCCTCTTCGCCTTGACCATCTTCCTGCAGGGCCTTGAACAACATTTTGGTCATGTCGAACATCGCTTCCTGCCGGCCTTGCTGAACAGATTTTTTCTCGTCTTGCAGCAGCACTATGGCGTCCTGCAATAGTTTGATCGAATCTCTGAGTGGCTTGTCGGCTTCGCTCAAATACAACTCGGCGAGCTCCTCTCGGAGCTTCGCTTTTACCCACTTAGGCGAGCTTAGCCAGTCGGCGAGGCGAACTCCATCTTTGTACCTGCTCTCGGCCACAATCTTGTTGTGAAATCTTTCCTGCGCACCGCCGACGTAATAGAAAAGCAATGGTATCGACCAACCTACTGTAGAGGACCTATTGGTGCCGGATTTGATGGATTGCTCCACCTGTTCTACCATTGGCGCCAGCGGTTTTTCAAATAACGACAGGATGTCTCGGCAGCCCTTCTCACTCGAGTACAGTCGATCGAAAAGAACAACCGCAGCTGAGAGCCTGTCCGTCGTGCTGAAGTCTTTGCTGTCCGGACCATCTACAATCGACCGATACTTTTCGGTCGCGTAGTCTTCCATCTGGACGCGATCGCAATAACCTGCAAGCATCGCTCGCGATACGGGCGCTCCCTTGACGGTCCCAATCCAATTATCCAGAGAGCCTCCGGGCATAAGCACCGGAAAGCAAAACAACGACGATAGTATCGCCATCAATACTATGAAGGGAACGGTGAATGCCGGGAGCTCGAACTTTCCCACACGCACCGGACGATTGATTGTTAGCTTGTCGCGAGACTTTTCAAGCTCCTCTTTCAAGACCTCCATATTTTCATATCGCTCTGATGGTCTCTTCTTCAGGCAGGTCAAAATCAGTTTTTGCAAATCTCCCGGGACTGTCTTGCCATCACGCATTTTGCTCGGTGGTGCCGGCAACTCTTCCATTTGTTTCGTCATGGTGGCGATCATGCTTTCACCCCTGAGCGGCTGGCGTCCGCATAGCGCTTCGTACATCACGCAACCGAGTGCATAAAGATCGGCGCGTTGATCGATTGGGTCGCCACTGCATTGCTCCGGACTCATGTATGCCGGACTGCCGAAGACCTCGCCCGTGCGGGTGAGCATCTGAAGCTCGCCGCCGAGGTCTTCAATCTTGGCGACGCCGAAGTCGACTATCTTTGGTATCAGTTTTTTGTTGCGTGGATCAATGGTCAAAACGATGTTGGATGGTTTCATATCTCTGTGAATGACACCATTGTTATGCGCGTACGACAGTGCACTGGCGACCTCGACGAACACGTCGAAAAAATTCGGCAACGACATTGTGCCATCTGCCTTTATGACTTCCATCAGGTTGCGTCCAGAAATGTACTCCATCACCAGATAAGGTTGTCTCGTTGCTGTGATGCCGCAGTCATAGACTGCTACGAGATTGGGGTGTGAAAGCGCGGCGCATGCTCGAGACTCTTGCTCGAAACGGGCCATCGCCAGGTTGTCGCTGAGCAGCTCAGAGCGCAGTACTTTGAGAGCTACCTGGCGTTGTAGAACTACATGCTCCGCTCGATAGACGGTTCCCATGCCGCCCACACCTATCTTCTCTATGATGCGATAGCGCCCTTCTATCGTGCCCGACGATAAAGTCAGCTGCGTGGTTGTTAGGTTGACGCGCGTGGTGTAGCACTGGCACTCCTCAGGAGACCGGTGACAGGCGCTGCATATCTGATTGTCGGCTGGCCCCGTGCTCATGTGTAGAGTCATACATCAACAGTGTCTTACACATGATGCCCAAATCGGCCGGTGCCCACTCGTTAAATGATTTCTATGGGATGGGACAGGATGTTAGTCTGATTTTGGGGTTAGATCTCTGCGACCGGTTCGAAGCGCTCTTATCTTGGGAAGAAACTTGATAAGGGAATCGGAAATGTTCGAGCAGCAGTCAGGCAATGACCAGAAAAATGGAAAACTGCAGGAAGTGCGGCGCTCCGAGCAGGGCTGAAGGCACAGGCACGATTACGCAATGGCTTTCGACGTGTGCCTGCGATAACTTGCCTATGGAAACGGAAAAGAGAGGAGTCTGCGCTAAGTGTGACAAGCGACTTCCAGGCAGTCAAGGAACGCTGACACAGTGGATAATCCGGCCGAGTGTTTGCAATTGCTCTACTGCCAAGCCGGGCGTCGTAGAAGTAAAAGACATTCAGGCAACCGCTTTGACGCCGCAGAAGGATAAACTCGAGGAGGAAGAACTCGAGCTCAATGCAGAGGTTTTCCCAAAGGATAGGTACAAACCGCTCGCCGAAATTGGCAAAGGCGCTTCAGGAACAATATATCTTTGCAGAGATCGCCTGCTGGGCAAGAAGGTCGCGGTGAAGTGTCTTCGACACGTCACCGGCGATCACTTGATTCAATTTCAACGAGAGGCTAAGGCTACCGGTCAGCTTAAGCATCCGAGCATAGTAGCAGTTATGGATCTTGGTTCTGCGCCGAACGGAGCACCGTACATGGTGATGGAATTCGTGCGAGGAATGACACTGAAACAATACATTGGCGATAATGGTCCGTTGCCACTTAATAGGGTATTAAGAGTGTTCGGACGAATCGCAGGGGCATTATCCTATGCGCACGCCAAAAGCGTATTTCACCGCGATCTTTCGAGCTCCAACATACTGATTGTCGGAGATTCAGCCGATCCTGAGGTTCGACTGATCGACTTCGGTGTCGCCACCATAAAACAAGCGATTCAGGAGCCCACTATAGTACAGGGACAAACCATCGTCGGAACCCCGGCTTATATGCCACCAGATCAAGTCCATGGACTAGCTTTCGATGAGCGCAGCGAAGTCTACTCCCTGGGCTGTGTAATGTTCGAGGCTCTTACAGGGACACCACCGTACGCCGGCGAAACGGCGATGGATATAATAACCCAGCATGCGCATGAGCCTGTTCCCCTCGTTTATGAGTTCGTCGAGTTGGAACCGGAAATCCAAGATGCTGTACAACAGTTCTTTGAGAGCGTATTAGCCAAAGATCCAGATGATCGCTTCCAGTCAATGACCGAATTGGAAAAAGCGATTGAGGCATTGATAGATCCGAAGGCCGAAAGACCTGTAGGCACTCCGGAGTTCAACAAGAAATCTGTTTCGTCTGGATGGATGCAATCAGTGTCGATCTGCGTCTTGTTACTTGGGTTTGCAGCGATAACAGTGCTGTATATGTACAAATCGGTCCATACGGATTCTGTAAATTTACCGAGTGTCTCTTTCGGGCACGTCAACGAGCGCCTGGGCACTATGCCTTCTCTTAGGCTCAGAGACGTCGCGAACGATTCCACTCAACGTTCCAACGTAATGAACGACTTTGCTTGGATGCAACTTTCCGAGGGCGAAGACAAACTCGCCCTAAAAAATGCACTGGATGTAGTGCAGCAGGATCCTACCAACATGTTGGCATTGGACACCTGTGGAGTTGCGTATTTTCTAAACGGTCAGCCGCAAAATGCGATCCAGGTTCTTTCACGTGTAGTACAGAATACGACCGGTTCAACGAGATCTGCCGCCTACTTCCATCGTGGCGTCGTCCAAAATTCGCTTGGGAAGAACAAGCTTGGAAAGAACGATTTCAAGCTTGCCTCGGCTAGCCTGGAGCAAAAATACAGACCCTCAGACTGGGAGCGTAAGCGTTTCAAGAATTGGATGAAAGACTACTCTGTAACATCGACCCGGATCTATCATGCGTCAACCGGGATGTATGCATATAGAATTTCGGAAGAGTCACTCGATTTGCTCAAACCGAAGAATGGCAATAGAACTACTCTTTATATAACAGATAGCACCATCACCAAGACTATGTGGGATTCAATCTGTCGACTTGCCGATGAGGAAGTCTATCTCGTGGGTTGCGAGTTCGACGCTGGCGCCTTCTCAACCTCACTATTAAGGCACACGAAATATCTCAGGCTAGACCACTGTACAATTCCTCCTCTAGACCGTGTTTGTCTGTCTCGAGATTCCTCTTTACGTACTTTGACGCTTGCTCAACTGCAATGGCAAGATGATGAATTTGCATATCCGTTCTCCAATCAGAGATTGCGTACGCTGGACATTCAGGAGTGTAGGCAGTTTACAGGAAATGGATTATTCCGTCGCAAGCCGCAGTCTTTACTTGTCCGATTGGATATCAGCCACTGCCCAGTTAGCGATTCCGGTCTAATTGGATTGCAAAATTGCAAGGAACTGGAGTATCTGAGAATTAGCCGCTGCTCCGAGTTGAGCGGTACCGGACTGACTGCTCTCTCGAGAACCAAATTGAAACATGTCGTTGTGGAAAAGAGTTCCTTGACCGACAAAGGACTGTTGGGCCTTGCCGCCCTCCCCAGTCTCAGGACGTTGCGAATAGAGCGCTGCGGTAAAGCAACAGGATTGGGATTGGCTGCACTAGCCAATCTGCAGCTACAGGAACTCGATTGGGCCGGGCAAGATGTTTCCAAATATACATTCACGTCAATTGCGAAACTGAAAACTCTAAAGCAATTGAGCTTTCAATCTTCACCTTCCGGGGCCGTATCTTCAGGCTTTTCTGGATATTCAACTTCGATTGGGACTGCCAACAGATTTCCAACTGGCTCAATTTCAAAGCTTGCAGCATTACCTCAACTTGGATTTCTTGGTCTTGATTGCGATCGCATCGCGTCAGGCACTTATGAAGAGCTCATCTCATTGCGTTCTTTGAAAGTGCTATATCTGGCTGGCTTGACTTGGATTCCAGAATCCGATCTCGAAAATATCAGCCGGCTAAAGATCCGGGGATTGGTATTGGTGAACAATGTGATAGGCCCCAATGGATGGGAAGTACTTTCCCGGCTGCAAAAGCTAGAAACCTTGATATTGAATCAAACTAAGGTGACCGACTATGCGCTGGAGGACCTTGTTAAACTGAACCTTCGCAGTTTATTAATTTCGGGTGGAGCAGTGTCGGACCATGGCTTAACAATTCTTGCTCGCATGTCGAAGCTACAAGCATTCGCATACAGTGGAATTCGTTTTTCAGAGAAGGCGGTTCGAAACTTTAGAATGTCAGTTCCGCGTTGCAAAATCAGAAACTTATCCTCCTATAGATAGTGAATGCCGGATTGCGAAAGCTTCTTGAGCTCATCAGCCAGATCTTCGAAGCTTTCGAACCCCTCGTCTATATCCAGCAGGTTATCTTCGTTGAATTTGAGTCGGACAGCTTTCAGCAAAAGATTATCAACGACCGGCGGCAAGCCTTCGCGCACGGCTGACGGTTTTTCCGCACCCAACACGCCTGTGAAGTTGAAGTTGCCCAAGGCTTCTTCTTCGGCGACGATGTCGTTGAGCCTGTCTGATACCAGTTCGCTGTCGTAGTCGCCGGAATATGACACCCCTTCGATCAAAGGGGTTCTCATGGCCGCTTCCCATATAATCAAACCGAAAGCCAGAAGATCATCCGGGAGTAACCGCGGGTAATACCGCGGCGTGGTAACGATCAAAGTTTTCTGAGCGTCATGTAGCGGCTCTCCGACATGCACATTTCCGAAATATCCACAGTCTACGAGTATGACACCGTTATTGGTGACGATCATATTTTCCGGTTTCACATCTCCATGATATCCAAAATTGTCCATATTGTTGAGCCTGGACAGAGTCAGGGCTAGATTGCGAAGCACGGTAATCGGCACCGGACCCGATCTCATGTACTCTCGGAATGTTCTTCCAGCCAGGTAGGGCATGCGGCAGTGACTGCTTTCACCATCGAAGGAATAGTCTTCGATGCGGACCATGCCTTGATCGATGACCGCTTTCGTTCTTGCTACCTGAATACGCAAAATGTGGACGGGAGAAGCTTCTTGAGGGGTGAACCGTTGTCCCCTCTTTATAAAAACCTGTGTGGGAAGAAACTCAAAACGCTCGTCTCGACCTGATGAGAACGGTCTAGGTACTTTTACTGCTTTGTCGTTTTTGTGTCTGTCGGCGGCTCTGAATACGTGGGAGAAGGTGCCCTCTCCCACCAGCTCTTGCAAAGTGAAGTCGCCGAACTGCGTGCCAATCAAGTCGTTAACGTACTGATTGGACATCGTGCTCATGCCCCTGTTGCCTAGTCGTCCGCTCCAGCAGCCGCTCTAGCGAGTTCTTCGACGTAGGCGACGACCTTGTCGAATTCATCGTCGCTCTCAATGGTCCTGAAGATCGATTGGTCGTCGCGTTGAATCAGTCTCATGATCACGAGCGACTCTTCCTCTTCGGTATCCGCTTCCTCTCCCTGACCTTTCAGCTTCAGGAGAATTCCGTACTCTTGACCCTCAAACTCGATGATGTCCAGGATCTGGCAATTATAGGATGTGCCGTCTTCACCTTCCAACGTGATGATCGCTTCATCCGAACCGGGCGTTGCATTATCGTTAGTCATTTGGGGTCTTAGCTCTCCGTTCTTCCAGCCAGTTGGCCAAGTTTCTTCAATTCTTGTTGTGCACCCAGAGCAATTAGCTCGTCGCCGACACAAAATATCAGGTCCGGCGTTGGATTTGTAATCAGCTTACCACTTTGATTTACGGCCAAGATCATCGCCCCGGATGTTTGCTTTATATTGGCGTCCTTTAAGGTGCGGCCAATCAGCGAGGACTCGGGATGAAGCGTTACTTGCTCCATTCGCAAGTCTTGCTCGGGAGTGTGCATAACGACATCCAGAAAAGTTGTCACGAGAGGATGTGTAACTGCGGCTGCCAAGCGCTGCCCGCAGATGACATAGGGCGAGATTACCATGCGCGCTCCGACGCGCTTGAGCTTCGATTCGGAACCCGGATTAGCGGCGCGCGAAACCACATCTATTGATTCGTTGAGCCCTCGTGCCGTCAGCGCGATGAAAGTATTTTGCGTGTCATCAGGCAGCGCGCAGACGATGCCTTTAGCTTTGTTAACCTGCGCTCTCAGTAAGACTTCGTCAGCGGAGGCGTCGCCCTCAATGACGAGAAATCCAGCGTCCTCAGCCTTTCTTACGATGAGAGGGTTCATTTCCACGACGACGAATGGAATTCTATTTATACGAAACTGATTCGCAACCTCTTGCCCGGTTCTGCCATAACCGCAAATGATCTGATGATTTGTAAGCTTGACAATTAGTTTTTTCATACGTCTTCCAAGGTTTAATTCCAGAGACAACGACACCATATCGCTGACTATGTAAAGAAATGCTCCCACTCCTACGAGTATTAGAAACATTGCAAAAATGCGACCGGAATCCGAAAGTGGGTGCACTTCACCGTAACCGACCGTTGCAATTGTCGTTACCGACATGAAAAGAGCATCAAGCGCACTCCAGCCTTCAACCGCCATGAAGCCCAGTGTGCCGAATCCGATCAGCCCGAACAGCTTGACGATGTGTGATAAAAGCCTGCGTAACTTGGGATCTTCCACGAGATTAACGCCAACATAGGAAAGGCGCTGATTTCGATGTTGTAAACAAAATCTGTGCGCATACGAAAAGTATCATAAACGACGGCTGGAAAGTAGCCTCGACGATCTATCCTAAGCTGATAAGATCGGGTTTTCATACATGACACCGGGCAGCCTACCCATCAAGGCTCGTCCACACAAACGGAGACGACATGAGCACAGTTCTTAACTCCCCTACTACGACACAAGGCCGGGTAGTGCAGGTTATCGGCGCCGTTATCGACGTCGAGTTTGCAAGCGGGCATTTGCCTGAGATTTATAACGCGCTGGAGATTAGGGGCGTAAATCCAGCTGGCGATGAGAAACGAGTTGTTTGCGAAGTGCAACAGATGTTGGGCGACAACCGGGTAAGAACAGTGGCCATGGGCTCGACAGACGGTTTGACCCGCGGCATGATCGCGGTTGATACCGGACAGCCAATCACCGTGCCAGTTGGTACAGCCACGCTGGGACGCATTCTCAACGTGCTCGGCGAGCCGGTGGACGAAGGCGGTCCGATCGAAGCGACTGAGCGTTGGCCGATTCACCGTCATGCACCAGCGCTCACGGAGCTCGAGACTGAGACCGTTGTGTTTGAAACAGGCATCAAGGTCGTCGATCTTCTCGAGCCTTATATCAAGGGTGGAAAGGTCGGACTGTTCGGCGGTGCCGGAGTCGGCAAGACCGTTATCATCATGGAGTTGATTCACAATATCGCCAAGCACCACGGTGGATACTCGGTGTTCGGCGGCGTCGGCGAAAGAACTCGTGAAGGTAACGACCTCTGGCACGAAATGAAAGATTCGAAGGTCGAGGGCGGATGCGTGTTGGATAAAGTCGCGCTCGTCTACGGTCAGATGAACGAGCCGCCAGGCTCCAGAATGCGCGTCGGTCTTTCCGCTTTGACAGTGGCTGAATACTTCAGAGACGTGAGCAAACAAGACGTGCTGCTTTTCGTCGACAACATCTTTAGATTTGTACAAGCAGGTTCCGAAGTGTCCGCGCTTCTTGGACGCATGCCTTCCGCCGTAGGATATCAGCCCACCCTCGGCAACGAAATGGGCGAACTGCAAGAGCGCATCACGTCGACCAAGCATGGCTCGATCACTTCAGTACAAGCTGTTTATGTACCTGCAGACGACTTGACCGACCCGGCGCCTGCCACCACATTCGGTCACCTCGATGCCACCACGGTGTTGAGCCGTCAGATCGCCGAGCTCGGAATTTACCCGGCCGTGGATCCGCTGGCATCGACATCAACAGCGCTCAAGCCGGATATCGTCGGCGAAGAGCACTATGAGGTAGCTCGCGGCGTGCAGCAGACATTGCAAAGATATAAGGATCTCCAGGACATCATAGCTATCCTCGGTATGGATGAGCTTTCTGAAGACGATAAATTGATCGTGTCCAGAGCACGCAAATTGCAGAAGTTCCTCAGTCAGCCGTTCCACGTAGCCGAAATCTTCACCGGACGACCTGGCAAGTACGTCTCGTTGAAAGATACCGTTGCCGGATTCAAGCAAATTCTTTCCGGCGATTGCGACGACATGCCTGAGCAAGCCTTCTACATGGTCGGCGGTCTCGACGAAGTTCGAGAACAGGCTAAAAAGCTACAATCCGCTTAAGGAAATCGATTCTCTAAATGAGCAAGAAAAAGCAAGAGCCTAAGATCGAAAAGACTAACCCGCCGGATGAGCTATCCAACCGTGATGTATACGTGTTTGGGCGGCTGGAAAACGAAGTAGCCATGCCGGTAATTCGCAGGCTGCTTCGTCTTACCGAGCGCGATTCGAAGACGCCGATCAACTTGTATATTAACTCCGCCGGCGGCAATGGTTACAACGCAGATGCCATCATCGCGATTATGCATTCCATTCCGCCCAAGGTGAATACAATTTGTCTGGGTCATGCTCTGTCTGGGGCTTGTGAGATTCTAGCTTCAGGGACTGGTGAGCGCTCCGCTTATGAGTTCTCGACACTGATGTTTCACCAGACAATCTGGGAAGCTGAAGGTGATATCACCAGTCTCGAGATCCAGGCGCAACAGGGCCAACGATTCAGGCAGGCTCAGATAGAGCTTTTGCATAGATGCACCGGTCAGGATCGCGAGCGCATTCGCAAGGATATCGAGCGGGATCATTACCTGTCGGCGCCGGAAGGGCTTGAATATGGAATCATCGACAAGATTATTCGTCACCAGAGCAGAATTCCATCACCACGTTTGACGCTCGCTTCCAACAATGCACCGAAGCCGAAGCCGAAGGTGGCGACCAAAACGACGACGCAACGGGGTACTACCGCAGCAAAAGCGCAGACTGCCAAGAAGCCTGCCGCAAAAGCTAGAACAGCTGCAAGCGGCACGCGTGCTCGTACGCAGGGACGAACCGCAGGTGGAAAGACCAGTACGAGAAAGAAATAGGAAACACTTTTCGCTAAAAGAGAGGAAATATGTCCGGTACGTTCAGACTCAAGATCATTACTCCCGAGCGCCAGGTGCTCGACACGGAAGTGACGCAAGTGACTGCGACTGCACGTGACGGAGAGGTTTCGATTTTGCCAGATCACGAGCCGCTGGTCACCGCCCTTGGTATCGATGTCCTAACCTACTGGGAAAAAGGCGAACCGCATACGGCCTCTGTCATCGGCGGTATATTGGAGGTGGCGAGCAACAGTCCCCAGGGTAGGGCCACCGAAGAAGCGCC
>CAZISK010000170.1:4440-11333 GCA_964541355.1 uncultured Candidatus Obscuribacterales bacterium | reverse complement strand
CTAAACCTTTATCTTCCTCATGATATCGGGTAACGCGGCAACTAGTGAGGGTCTGATTTGGCATGACAACCTTGTGTGACAATCTTTATGAAAAGCGTGATTCGCTTCTTGCGAATAACAATCATTTTCATGATATCTTTCCGACTGGATATGCATCCAACATCGTTTGAGCTCAAAGAACCGTGATAGACGGGGCTTGAATCCTGATTCCCGAACCGACAAGGAAGAGATAAATGGTAACGAGTATCGATAAAGACGCAGCACGCGAATCAAGATCGGGTAGCCGGACATTGCAGTTGACGCCGAAAGTGCATCAGGTCATTCGGCGGTACCTTGCCGATCCAGGCCGGCTGCAAGAAGTCGTTCGCGCGCTAGGCAGCCCGTTGAATTTGCTCTTTCCTGAGTTGGTTCGCGACAATGTCGAGGCGTTTAATGGCGTTTTCCAGAAGCATGGATTGCGCGGACGTGTTTTCTTCGCGCACAAGACCAATTCTTCCGACTCGCTTGTTCGTCAGCTCGCTCATGAGAACGCATTCCTGGATGTGTCATCGCTTAATGAGCTCAGGCATGGACTGTCGTCGGGATTTGTCGGCGATCGAATTGAGGCGACCGGTCCGAAGAATCGTGAATTCTTGACTCTGGCTTTGCAGCACGGCATTACCATCAGCATCGACAGTTTGTGGGAGCTCCGTCAAGTCCTCGAATTGAGACGGCTTCTTGCTTTGAAAAAAACTACAAAGGTTCTCGTGCGGCTCTCCGGATTTCATGCCGATCATTCGAGATTCTTGAACAAAGGCAGTCGGTTTGGTATCACAGTTGGTGAACTACCTCAGGCGTTCGATATTATTGAGGACGCCGAAGATCAGCTCGACTTCATGGGCTTTTCCTTCCACCTCGACACGGTGAGCATAACGGAGAGAGCGGTCGCGATCGAGAATTGCATCGAGCTCTATGAAGATGCGCTCGCTCGTGGATTCGAGCCGCGCGTCCTCTGCATCGGCGGCGGTTTCAAGGTCAATTACCTGGAGAGCGAAGAGGACTGGAATGAGTATACCAGCGCGTTGAAAGAGTCCGTTCTTGGCACCGGTCCATCCATGACCTGGCAGGGCAATTCTTTTGGTATGTTCGCCGAGAAGGGCAAGCTGCGCGGCAACTTTAACAGTTACAACTACTATGATGATAAATCGGGTCCCGATTTTCTCGATGAAATTCTCTCCCACCAGTTTCCCAATCTTGCTGATAAGACGGCTGCTTCGCTGCTTCGCGACAACATGATCGAGCTGTGGATCGAGCCGGGTCGCTCGCTCGTCACGCAAACAGGCATTACAGTTGCGTCGGTCAACAATCTCAGACCATCGAGTACCGGAGATCAGCTTGTCAATCTCAACATGAAGAGGCAGGACGTCACCTTCCTCGATCAGGAAATTTTCGTCGACCCAATCGTGTTGAATCAAAATCCGTCCGATGCGGCCCCCGGCAACTTCGGCGTCTACTTTGCCGGCAACCTGTGTCTGGAAAGCGATCTGGTCTATCGCCACAAAACCTTCCTGGCTCAGCTTCCGGAGCCCGGGGATCTTGTTGTATTCGTCAACACATCGGGCTACTTCATGGACTTCAGTGCAACCAATTCCATGATGGAACCTATCGCTCGCAAGGTAGCTGTGAAGCAACGCAATAACAGATTTGAATGGGTGCTGGACGAGCAATTCTCCATTCTGTAAGTCAATTCGAAAGTTTATTTGTCCCGACAGTTTCAATAGTTGATCGCAAAGACATACGGAGGCGCTATGTTAGTCAGACACATTACCGAGCTCATTGGAAATACGCCGCTTTTCGAAATCAGTCCCGAACTTCACGGCCTGAAAAATATCGATCTGTACGCGAAACTGGAGCTGCTCAATCCGTTTGGTTCCGTCAAGGACAAGAGCGGATGGAACGTCCTTCGCGAAGATATCGAGCAGATCGCGCGCGAAGGAAAGACCGTCATCGAATCATCGAGCGGCAACATGGCAAAGGCGATGCAGCTTATCTGCTCGATCAACGGTGTCGAATTCAAGATTGTTACCAATAGAATCAAAGTCAGAGAGGTCAAGCAGATTCTTCAACTGCTCGGCGCGCATCTGGATGAGCTGCCAGGATTGTCCGAATGTCCCGATCCGACCGACCCCAACGATCCGATTACTTTCATCGAGCAGCAGATGGCGAGAGAGCCTGGAAAATACTTCCACACATCTCAGTACACCAACGAGAAGAATATTCACGCTCACTACAATACGACCGGAACCGAAATATTCAATGATGTCGGCGCCATCGATTACTTCATCGGCGGACTCGGTACGACCGGCTCCACCCGTGGTGCAGGCACGCTGTTGAAAGAGAAAAATCCGGAGATGAAAAACATCGGTGTCATCGCCGCAAAAGGACATCTGTTACCCGGTATTCGTAATCAGGACGAAATGTATGAAGTCGGTTTGTTCAGAAAAGATTTCTACGATGAAATCGTAGTGGTCGATACCGATGAATCGCTTGATGCCATGTTGTTGATGATTCGCAAGTGCGGCATTCTTGCTGGTCCGACCGGTGGTGGCAGTCTCGCCGCTGCTCTCAAATATCTGCGCAAGATTGACGGACAACTGACGGAGCGCAAGAAAGCTGCATTCATTTGCTGCGATCGTGTCGAGTGGTATCTCTCCTATCTGCAAAAAGCGAGACCATCGCTCTTCGCGCTAGCCGAAAAGGAAGATTCGATTCGCAAGGTCTCTGCCGAGCGTCAAGAAAAGGCTCCGCAAGTCAGCGCCGCGGAAGCACTGCGCTGGATCGAAGCGAAAGAGCCGCTCGTCGTTATCGATATGCGCGGCGCGCTGGCCTTCAAAGCTTCTCGTATCCCCGGCTCTATTAACATCCCTACCGATGCTCTCGATGAGATCACGGATGCTGGAGTTCCGTTCTCCAACGGGCAACGTGTTTTGTTTGTCTGCCCGACAGGCGATCAATCGAAGCGATTCGCGGCTTTCTATTCAGAGAAAGGCGTTGAATGTGCCAGCTTGATCGGCGGATTCGTGGCCTGGCGCGACGCTTCCATGCCGACCGAGAAGTCGGCTAAGAAGGCGCGTGAATTGGCCGGCGCCGCTCGCTAGTTTTTTTGATCACGGTTATTGAGCTCGGATGGAGGATAGGCAGTAGTCTATGACATCAGCTGTAGTGGCACAGTCGCCTGTATGCGCAGTGCCGACCGAAACTGAGAGTGTTGATGTTACAGCCATCCGGGCTCTATTTCCGATCTTTAGGCAGCGGCCGGGTTATATATTTTTCGACAACGCTTCCACAACGCAGAAGCCGGCGGCAGTTGTCGAATCGATTCAACAGTACTATGCTGCTAATTGCAGCAACTCCGGAAGAGCCTCCTACAGGCTGTCTTCACAAGCGGCGCTCAGCATTGAAAATAGCAGAAGATCGGTAGCGGACCTGATCAATTCCGGTCCTGAAGATCTGGTATTTACGAGTGGAGCCACGGAAAGTCTAAATACAGTAGCTCTGTCGTGGGGGTTGGGCAATCTCAATGATGGCGATCAGGTTATGGTCTGCTTACAGGATCATAAGTCAGCCGTCTTGCCGTGGTTCAATTTGCAGCGAATACTGCGTGGCTTCGGCAAATCGATCGAGATAATTCCCTACCAGGTTCACGATGTCGGCGATTACGATTTAAGGAGTATTCGCGAAGGCGTCACCGCGAAAACCAGAGTAATAGCCATGTCCCACATCCATCACGTCTATGGCATGGATATGGAGGTCAGCGACATTCGTGAGATTGTCGGACCGGACGTTACAGTTTCGCTGGATGCCAGTCAGAGTGTGGGACATATCCCGGTTGACGTAAAGGCGCTGGACGTTGATTTCCTGTCTTTCTCTGGTCATAAAATGTTCGCCGGCAACGGCACGGGCGTGTTATGGGTCAATAAGCGTCGTCAGCCGGAGATCGCACCGATCAAAGTTGGCGGCATGGGCACTAATCTGGAGTTGGCATCGTTGCAAACCGGAGAGCTCAAAGATCTTCTCGAAGCCGGAACTCCGAATATCGCCTCGATTGTTTCGATGGCTCCGGCGGCCCAATTCATTATGGATACAGGTGTTGAGCGAATAGCGTCGCGTTTGGCAAGCCTCACTCGTTATCTCTATGATTCGCTGAAGGACCTTCCCGGAATCGATTTCGGACCTGGTCCGGGTCGATGCGGCTGCCCTGGTGGTTATGGCATCATCTCATTCCGTCTGGAAGAGATCCCGGTTTCTGATCTCGGCTTCTTGCTAGACAGTGAGGATATTCTCGTTAGAACCGGCGATCATTGCGTGAGCAAGGCTAATCCGGAAGATCAATTGGTTCGGGTAAGTTTGCAGGTTTACAACACTGAATCAGAGATTGATACTTTTGTGGATGTTCTTAAAGAGAGTGTGTTTGAGGGATAAACGGATGAAGGTCGGTATCATAGGTGGTGGTCATAACGGGCTCACGCTGGCTGCCTACTTAGCAAAAGAAGGGCTGGATGTTTCGATCTTTGAGCGGCGCGATCGTGCAGGCGGCCTTTGTGTCAACGAAGAGATTTTCCCCGGGCATACGATCTCGGTCGTGGCCACCTACTCTGGCATGTTTCGCCGGCGAATCATCGAAGACTTGCGGCTTGATAGCTTTGGTTTGGAGCCTTACCTGACCGACCCGGCCGAAATCGTTCTGCTTCCGGACGGCAACTTCGTGTTTACTCCGCGCGATGGCTCGGAAGGAAAGATCAGCGCCGGCGACCTTTCGCAGGCGGATCTGGAAGGTTGGAAGCGCTTTTGGGGCGACATGGGAAGAGCCGCGGAGCTGGTGAGCCCGCTTTATTTCGAGACGGCGACGACGCAAGCCCACGTGGTCAAGCTACTTTCCGACAACGGGCTTGAGACAATTGCGGAAAGGATTTTCTCCCACAGCCTGTTTGATGTTTTTGATACCTATTGTTCCAACCCATATCTGAAGGCGGCTGCAGCGACCTGCACGCCGGGTTTTGCATCGAATCCTGGCAGCGTGTTTGGCTGCATACATCATGGAACAGCGGAGACTTGTGGCGTCCAGGGAGCATGGGGACAAGTGCGCGGCGGCATGGGCATGGTTACTTCTTCTCTGGTGCAATGCGCGCAATCGCACGGGGCCAAGTTGTTCGTCTCCAGTCCAGTCGAAAACATCATTGTCGAGCGCGGCAAAGCGGTAGGATTGAAACTGGCTGACGGGAAGGTTGAGCGTTTTGACCTCATCGTGTCCGGCCTCGACCTGGTTACGACATTCTTGCGCCTGCTGCCCGCCGAACATGTTCCAGCCGAGATCAAGACTCACCTCGAACGTCCAATCACTAAGGTGTCAGCCGGTAAAGTTCATCTCAAGTTGAAGCGTCTTCCCCGATTTGCCGCTCTTGATGCTCTTTCTCATAACTACGCCGGCATCATAGTGGTGGCTCCTCGAGTCGAAAATGTGATTGCTGACGCGCGTGCCGTCGAGCTTGGTGAGATGCCTTCCCAATTGATGATGACCATGACGTTCCCTACTGTAACTGATGAGACAGTTGCACCAAAGGGGCAGCATCACATGAATATCGATATACATTGTTTGCCTGTGATCAATGGTAAGGATCCATGGAACGAGAAGAGCAAAGGCAAAATTCTCGATGCTGTGGTGGCCAATCTGCGTCCGCACGCGCCGGATATCGATCAGGTCATAGAAGATTCGTATGTTGTCTCACCCGGCGACCTGCAAACTCGCTTCGGTGTGGCTACGGCAATGTGTTGGCACTCTCCGATGAACTCTCAGTTTTTCTTCGAGAAGCGCAATTTGCCGGGCGTGGAGCCGTATGGCAGCCATCTCGAGAATCTGATGTTGTGCGGTGCCGGCACATATGGTGGTGGCAACGTCACAGGAATCGCCGGCCTCAATTGCGCCACTCGTGTCAAAGCATTGCACGCCGGCGCTGTCGGCGCTCGTTAACACTCTGGTAATAGAGGACAGAAGATGAAGACGACCATTTCCAGAACTGAGATCACGAAAGAGAACATTCAATCGCATCTTGCCGTTATTGAATTGACCTCTGTGTCAAGCGACAAGGCGCGCAAGGTTGCGTCGATGTTCGAGGCGGCGCTGGGACCGCAAGGGGTTCAGGCGCCTGGGTATGAGCCATATCCAGATCCGTCGCTATTCACGGCGGAAGGTATAGTGGAAACTGTGGAAAGTCCTTATCGGCGCCTTTTTATAGCCGAGGCGGATGGTATTGTTTTCGGTGGCATCATCGGAGATGCCGTCCATGATTATGCAGTAGAGTTCAACTGTATGGCTGTCGATAGGGCTTATCGCGGACTGGGAATCGGCAGTGCGCTTGTGGACGGCGCGAAGCGCATTATCGATAACTCATTCTTCATCTCCAATGTGACTGAGTTGGTGACGCACAATCTGGCTTCGCAGACCGCGCACATCAAGCATGGCTACAGCCGTTTTCTAGGATTTGGCTACAGTCATTATCCGCACGTTTTTTTCAAAGATCACCCGGAGTCCGTTGTTTGGGCTGGTCAATTGCAAGGTCGTCTGGTGCGTGAGCTCGAAAATCTGCGTGGACGAATCGGTCGACTGGATAATCTGTCGGATGAGGAGATCTCACAGCGGATTGCGTGCCAGTCCAGGCAAGTAGTGGGCAAGGCTTCGATTTTGGAAAAACAGATTGCCACTGAGCTTGTCAAAGCCCGCTTTGTTTTCTTGCCTGATCGATACGCCTGTCTTGGTCGTGACATATTGAATCAATACTGCGACCATCTCGACTATCGTCTAAATGAGAATGTGAATGCGGAACAATGCGCCGAGAGTCAATTTCACGTTGATTTCA
>CAZISK010000170.1:0-4340 GCA_964541355.1 uncultured Candidatus Obscuribacterales bacterium | reverse complement strand
AATGAGAATGTGAATGCGGAACAATGCGCCGAGAGTCAATTTCACGTTGATTTCAAGCCCGACTATGGGCACACCTATATAGATTTTGATTTCGGATTTGAAGTCGAAAGGCACAAGAAAAATTTGATTGCCGAAATCGAGCGCATTAAGACAACACCAGGCAAGCGTTTTATTCGTGCGACTATGAAAGCCAACCACCCATCATGTGTGCGCATTGCTGACTTTCTTCGGACTCAGGGATTTGTTTTTCACAGTATTCTTCCCCTATACCAGTATGAGAAAAGTGAATGTGGTGGCAAGCACAAATTTCACGATCTTCTTGGCATGCAATGGATTGCGCAAGATACAATCGCAAAGAACCCGCTTCCTGGCGAAACTGACAGCGTGATAAAAGTGTACGGTTATCCGCAAAATCTCACCGGTAACATTATCGGTCTCGTGGCAAAAGAGTTGTCCAAGCCGACAAAGTAAGAGGAAACTTGCTTGTTGAGAGAATCTCGAACACCTGTCTAATAAACAGGTGTTCCTCTATCAGCGCTTCAGGCTTCGACGGCTGCTCTTGCAGGTTCGCATGAACAGCAGAGCCCAAAGATTTGAAAATTGTGATAAAGCGGTGTAAACCTTTGTTTGATCAATAGCTCTTTAGAGTCAAACGGGCATTCCGCCAGAGGTTGTGTATCGTTGCACTTCACGCAAACAAGGTGATGGCTATGGGCAGTGGTGTCGTTATTGAAACCATACCGTGCGGTGGTCTCATTAAGTCTTTCTCGCTTCAGCTCTCCATTTTCGACGAGCGTGTTTAAGGCGCGATACACACTGGTCAGGCCAATGTGACGTGCACTTCCGATGGAGTTGATCCTGTCAAAGAGCTCCATGGGAGTGGCGCTGCCGACATCTTTCAGGGCGGTCAAAACCGCTCTTTGAGCTCTGGTTTTGCGTGAGTGGGTCATGAAAACAAAACGCTGCGTAGTTTTACATTTGGTATCAGAAAGTAGTCATTATAACAAACCTAAAAACATGTTCCCTGTACAATTTCAAAGGTTATAAAAGATAATTGCTATTCTGCAAATAAGCACAGTGTTTTTCCATCGGGTTTTCGTTACTCAATGACAAATGTCACTTCGACCAATCTCAATGCGTACGGCTTCCAGTCAGTAGGAAGACATCTCGCGCATCGATTTCGGGACCCGGATCTTTCTGCTTACGCCAAGCAGAAATCTCTGGCAATGGTGAGCGCCGATACCGAAGAGGTGAATACGCTGGAGCAGTGCAACTGGCTTGACTCGCCGTTGGGCACATCTGACGTTCCTCGATACCTGGTGCGAATCTGGGATCACTTTTATTCAAGGAGAGTATCGGCGGCACTCGAGTACGCTGGGGAGTTTCCCCGTGTTGTGTCGCTTTTCCCGGGTCACACGGTGCTATCTCCCGGATCGGAAGTCTCTGATTTTCGCTATCGTGGATCGCTGGCGTTCGAGCAATTTCTCGATCTCTTCCGCTATTCAAAGGGCGTGCCAAGCGTGTCCGGTGTCGAGAATTTATTGAGGAAGCAGCTTGTTGACGAGCAACCTTTCTGGCCGTGGAAAGATGTTGCGCTTCCTCGGCTCCAATTCGTGACGGCGGATTATGAAGCGATGTCCGAGGCTGGTGATCGCTCGGCTCAGGCAGAGGCGCAGCGGCGCTTCCTTGATGGCTTACAGACCAGCTGTGCTGCCACCGTAAGCGGCTCCAATCCCGAGCTGGCGTGTTTGAAGTTGGTTCATCGCGCCTGGACGGACACAGCGTTTCCTGTCTACTCGAAATTTGCGATTGCTGTCGTAAGTAGAGTTATGGACCAGGCGCGCGAAAGACTAAATCAGGTCAATCTTCTGCCGTTTCTTTTTGAACTCGAGTCCTTCGCGAGTTATGTTACTTATTTGAGTAGAATTGCTCCGGTTGCCTCCGGGTGGTATTCCGGTTCATGGCTGGATGTTGGCTACATGCCTCTTACGCAGATTCGTTCTACAGAACTTTGCGTGCGCCAGAGATTGATCGAAGAAGTTATCAACATTCCGCTACGTGGGTTCGCCCCGGTTGTAGTCAATGAGTTCGACAGTGTGGCGGACGGAAATCATCGAGTCACTTCGACCTGGATTTTCAACATACTAAAGCACGCTATGCACACTGAATGGTCGCTGGACAATGACGATTTTCAGTTGCGTGTTAGAGAATACGTAGAGGCTCATCGCGAGGCTCTCGGTCTCGTCTCTCTTTATGAGACCTTGAAGCAACTTGCTTCGTTTTTGAACGACCGACATGACCGCGCTCGTCTTAATGGGTTGTTGAAACCGGCTCTCAGGCGCGCACGCGCTATCAGAAAATTACCGGTCGTCATGCTGCCGGAATACTCGATGGGAACGGTCGAAAAGGAAGCATACGACAATCACGGACTGCTAATGAGAGTGCCGCCCTCGCTATATGCCGAAATCGCTCAGTCCAGCGATATGGTACTACCGGCGAGGGCATCATATCATTTCACCGATGCTGTCCCCATGCCCTGGTTCGAAGTTGTAAAACAAGCTGGATTCTCGGATTCGGAAGACAATGTTGCTCAATCAGAAAGCCCGCGAAGAAACCATTCGCTATCACGAAAACTATTACTCCTCTCATAGACTTTTTCAGGACGGCTGGCTAGCGCAGCCGGATGAGGAAGTGGGAAGAATTGCCGAATTCTTGACGTCAAGAAAAGATGCGCGCGCCCTGGACATTGGGTGCGGCGTTGGTCGGAATGCTATTCCGCTGGCTAAGGCGATTCAGCAGTCTGGTGGTCGAGTGTACGCCTGCGACATGCTCCCGTCGGCAATCGAACAACTGATTCGCTATGCAGAGGAGATGGGGGTGAGTGCTGGTGTCGTCGGTCTCTGTTCGGATATGGACTCGCTTGAAATTGAGCCGGATTCCTACGATGCGATCATGGCAATCTCGGTGATCGAGCACAGCGGGTCTATCGAAGGTGTGAATCGACTACTGCGCCAAATCGCGAATGGTACTAGAGGTGGTGGCGTAGTGCGGATTACTGTGTCGACGGATCGGAAGGTCACCGCCTGCGATACCGGAGCTGATGTTGCTACAGGGGTAGAAACGCCCATGTCGAAGGAAGTCGTCGAATCAATGCTACGCGAAGAGTTCAAAGGATGGACTCTTGAGAGACTGTCGCTGGTTCCCTATAGAGAGCGTTTGGACCACAAAGGTGTTCAGGTGTTCTGGACCTGCACTGATGTAAGCTTCCTGGCGTTCAAGGCACTCTGACCATCAGTTGGACTCTTGAGAGGCTGTCGAGTTTTTATTACCAAGAGACGAACCTCAGTGAAGTAAGGTTCGTCCAATGGTTGTTTTGCTTCTCCGAAAAAAACTTCTTGATTGCTCTGGTTGCTGGGGTAACCGTTGCAGTAGTTCACGATTGAGATAGTACTCAGTCAACGTTGCAATAACGTTGCAAAAGTTGGTTTGAGTGAAACCACTGTAAAGTCATTGCGACTTCGATCCTGATCGTCAACGACTGCAAAAACGAAAACGATTATCATGCCGAATCGCTATTAGATTTCATGCGACATCTACGAAAATGAAAACGATTATCGTCTCCTGATATTTTTTAACTCGGAATTTTATGATCGCTAAAACAATGAGTGGAAGCCGTTAGACGAAAATCCGTAGATTTTTGAAAGGCTTCGTATGTGGTGGCATGGATTGACGAGAAGATTTCGGTGGATTATAAGAAAAGTGTATTGAAGCGCCGCGGCGCGGTGACAACGATAATGGTTTTGATTACCAAACGGAGTGAATTAATGAGTAACTGCAAGACACACGATCAACATGATCACAAGCATTCGAGTTCATGTGGACACACGGCTGTGAAGCATGCCGATCACGTCGATTATCTCCATGATGGACACCTGCACCATCAGCATGGCGATCATGTCGATGAGCATTGCCTCGACTGCAGCGGCGGCCATACCTGCTCGGGTCATGAAGATGGACATGTTCATGGCAAGGATTGCGGACATGAAGCCGTTCCGCATGGCGATCATGTTGATTACCTGGTTGATGGACATCTCCATCACTCGCATGAAGGGCATTGCGACGATCACGGCAAAGTAAAGCTCGCCTGATCTCGGAATGCTAAAGCTTCAAATACGACTCTCCGCGCCGGAGGGTCGTTTTTGTTTGAGCTGAGATCGCTGTGATTCGGGAGGGTCGTTTATGGTTGGGCTCAGACCGGAGCGATGCGGGGTGGTCGTTTTGATGTGCGCGTTCAGCTAAGCCGTTCGTGGCAGTGCAAACGCGCCATTGCTGACGTTCAC
>CAZISK010000169.1:0-11360 GCA_964541355.1 uncultured Candidatus Obscuribacterales bacterium | reverse complement strand
CCAGAAGACTATTTTCCCTCCTGGAATAGCCGGCAGTAAGGGTCTTAACTGGTGCGGGAGCGGTACGGACCCGGCCCTTGCAAAAGCGGTTCTGGAAGACGTCCCAAAACAACCACTCGACTTCAGCTCTTTCCTCGAACGGCTTCAAACCAGCATTGACAAAGAAAGACTGAAAAAAGCAATCAAGATGTTGCAAGCCGAGAGCTTTTCTTTATTTGCAGAAGTAAAACCAGAATACATGATCGGCGTGGTCAAGAGTCAAACAGACCCGGATCTCGTTTATTCGTGCCAGCTTACGGCGGAAGGCAAGTTCTGCTGCGGCACGCAAAACCTGAATGCATGTGGTGGACTCCGCGGTGCGCTCTGCAAACATCTATTGGTGCTGTTGGTCGGTTTGACAAAAGCTGGTGAACTGGATGCCACCGTCGCTGATACCTGGGCTCGTGCCAGCAAGCTTCAGGCACCTAAGATGGACAAAGACATGATGAGCGAAACATTCCTGCGATACAAAGGCGCAGAAGCCGGCGAGATAGATTGGCGACCTACGGAAACGATCCCGGAAGACTACTACGCATTCTAATCCTGATAAACTCAGAACACAGTTGAAAAGCCAGGAAGAAATGAGTACCACGAGAGAATCAAGATGATCGATACTACCGAAGTAAGTGAAACCATTCAACATCTGGAGCGGACTTTCGACGAATTGATGTTGCGCGGGCTGCGTGCAGCCGGCCCCAGCGAAATCAACACTCTCAGCAATATCAAGGATGAATGCGAGCGGATCGGTGCCTTTCATCTTGCCAGCCGAATCGAAGCCATCGTTGATGCGATTAACAGCAATAATCGCTCCGGTGCGGCAGCTCTCATGAAGGCGCAGACAAGCCTGCGCTTGTTCGATCGCATACTGACATTGGAAATCGCGCAATCCGCCCTCATGCATGGAATGACAAAGGACGATGATGATGAGCAAAATGGCGACGAAGAAAACAATAAAGATGACGATGATGTATGAGGATGCGCCGGTTTGAAGGTCCGCATCGGAGAAAAGTGAAAAAAGAGAGGCTAACCGTTGAAGCTAGAGCAAGTAGATCGTAAGAAACTGTTACCACTTCTCGATGAATTGACAGGCGCTATTGAGGATTTGCTGTTTACTGGACTGACTACAGCTTCCGAGCAGACGGTGAAATCGTTCAATGTAACGTTTCAGGAATCATCGCGAATGGGCCTCCTGCGATTGGGCACCACCCTTAGAGCCATCAATGAAGAGGTCGGTCGTTTTACCAAGAACGAACCGGATTTCTCCAGACGACGCCTGAGCTTCTTTCTCAATCGCTCCTGGTTGCTCAGCCATGCAATTAAGCGCGCGATCGAGGAGAATCAGTCTGAGCAGTTTGAACGATTAATGCTTACCCCTTCGCCCAAAGCGATCGATCGCATCGAGGCGGTTACTGTTGGTGTCGTGAAGCGCGCTGCTTCCAGCTTCTGCGCCTTCGACTTCCGACTGCAGTGTTTGAAAGATAGCGGACATTTGAAAAAGGGTGAGAAATTGCTCTGGTCTTGTGTTTTTCCAAAGGCACCGAATTCGGAGATTCCTCCTGAAGGATATTTGCATCTTCCACAGAAGCAGAAATTCAAGGCAAGCATTTTGTTAGAGCCGCATACTGTGATAATTGAAAACTGCAATGCCTCACTCGATGTAACCGGCTGTCAACGTATTGTCTTGGGAGAGCTCAGCTCAGTGGTGCTTGGAGATGTGTTCACTGATTGGCAGTCGCTCTTTAATTGGGATCCGGCCCGTGCTCTGGAGCGCATTAGAAATCACCAGCCTGGACCGTTCGATTTGGAAGTCGAGTTGCAGGAGGAAGTTTTCGTTGAAAACTGGTGTATCGGTGAAACCTCCCTTGTGGACGAGGGAAAGAGCATAGCCTTTCCGATTCTAACCGGCACATTCCAATGCGAGGCGACGGTTTCGAACGCAAAAGGTGAGAACAACCTGCGCGCCGAGCTGGAAAAGTTGAGGACCGGTAAGAAGCCGCCTGGTCCTCTTTTCGGGCTGATGCACTACGAGCGCTGCAAACTGGTGATGCAACCACTTACGGTGTTTGAAGAATCGAAAGGACCGAAACATTTGATGATCTCCCCGGAGAAGATCGATCCGAAAGCGCTGCTGCAAGCTATCAAGTTTTAAAGAATAATTCGAGGAGGAAAAGGAATGGCAAGTAAAAAGGACGAATCTTCTGAATCCAACGGCGCAAGCGAAGTGCTCAGGCAGCCGTCGGAGATCTTGTATCGCAATGAGCTGGAGGCGTTGAAACAAAACGACAAGGATCCGGCTCCTGATCCTTGGAAGCTTTCTCCTCGGGCTGTCTTGATGTACGTGGTCGGCGGCAAGACAATGAAGGCTACAATTGACGGAAAGTCCGTAGAGGTTCCAATAACACGTAAGTTCTTCGGTGACGATACGATTGTCGAAAGAGCGATCGTCACCCTCGCGTCGGAGCGGGCGTTGCTCCTTGTTGGCGAACCTGGCACCGGTAAGAGCTGGCTCTCCGAGCACCTGGCCGCAGCCATTTCCGGCGTATCGACTCTGACAGTGCAAGGTACGGCCGGCACGACCGAGGAGCATATCAAATACTCCTGGAACATCGCTCGGGTGATAGCCGAGGGACCGAATCCGACTAACTTGATACCGTCACCAACAATGGTGGCGATGAAGAGCGGTAGCCTGCTGCGATTTGAAGAGATTACCCGTTGCCTGCCGGACGTTCAGGATGGTCTTGTCTCAATCTTGTCTGACAAAGCGATCGCAATACCGGAGCTGCCCGATGCAAATATGATATGGGCTCGACCAGGGTTTAACGTAATCGCCACTGCCAATACGCGTGATCAGGGCGTCAACGAGCTTTCCGCTGCACTGAAGAGACGATTCAATTACATCCATATCCCAGTGGTTACCGATCATAAAACCGAGGTCGCAATCGTACAGAAGCGTGCCTTGGAGCTGCTCAAGAGATACGAAATGCCGGTCTCGTTGCCACCACCGATAATCGAGCTGTTGACCACAGTTTTCAGAGAGATAAGAGAAGGAAAAACTGACGACGGCGTAAGCGTGAAGAAGCCCACGACGACGGTCTCCACCGCGGAAGCAATCAGTGTCGCTATTGATGCGGCTCTGTATTCCAGATTTTTCGGCTCCGGTCAGATTGGCGGTGGCGACGTTGCGCGCAATCTGGTCGGGTCGATTGTCAAAGAAGATATCAACGACCTGGCTGTATTGAAGGAGTATGCCGTACTCGTGGCGAAACGACGCGGAGAAAAGGATAAAAACTGGCGCGACTTTCACGATACCGTACTGGCATCTGTGAAGTAGTATCGTGAGACTACTCACTGTTGAGATAGAGGCAAGAAAGTGATATCGCAAGTAGTATCAGAGGACGCCCTGGAGAGAACCGGAATTAGGCTCGACATCGACTTGCTCAACAGTAAGGTCGAGGAGATATTGTCTGACGAACTTTACTGGTTTCCGGTTCGTCACCATTCTCCCAATGTCGCGTTCCACCTCAGGCGGGTGATCAAAGAGCGTAAGCCCAAGATTATCTTTATCGAGGGGCCCAGTCAGGCCAATGATCTGATTCAGCACCTGACCGACTCCAAGACGCGGCCGCCGGTAGCGCTCTACTCCTCGTTCAGAGACGACGAGAATCTGTTCAATCTCGCAGGCGTAATTACTGCCGCCAATGACATAGCGCCTGTTTTTCCAGCCTGGTATCCCTTCTTGCAGTACTCGCCCGAGTATGTCGCCATGATGCTGGCCAAGGAGGAAGGCATCTTGGTTGAGTTTATCGATTTGCCGCACTTTGCCAGACTGAAGCCATACATAGAGCCTCATTTATGCGGGCATGGGCACGACGACGACGATGTCGAAGATCACGAAGACGACAACGGCGATAGTGACAATGACTCCATCTCCGACCAAGATAAGCCTGTTGCCGATGAAAACGGCTCCAATGACAAGCCCAAGCGAGATTCGATGGAGATAGGCTCGGAGCACCTGATCATTGAGAGTCAGTTCTACCAGCAGCTGGCTAAGGTCGGAGGATACCGTTCTTTCGACGAGGCCTGGGACAGTTTGTTCGAAATGCGCCGCTTCGAAGATTCTGAAGTGTTTCGAAAAGAGTTTGCCGCATTTTGCTGTGCTGCCCGAATGACGTCGCTTCCTGCTCGGGTGCATTTGGACGGAACAATCGAACGCGAACGCTTCATGAAGCTGGCAATAACCCGCTCTCTTGCGACATTGAAGATCAATCCGACGGAAGCTATCGTGGTTTGCGGAGGCTTTCATCTTTTTCTCGATCGGGACGACACAGATGCTCCGCCGGAGATACCGCAGGGCACTGTATACAATACCATTGTTCCGTACTCCTTCTTCCGGGTCTCTCAACTGGCCGGTTACGATGCTGGGACCAGAGCGCCCCAGTTTTACCAGCGTGTCTGGGATATGTCTATCGCCAAGCGCCACGAAGACATCGCAGTCGAGCATGTCGTAGCTGTCCTGAATGAGGCCCGTGCCAGAGGTCTCATACTTTCCTCCGCCGACGCCATAGCGGTATCTCAGCACGCTGAGATGCTCAGCCGCTTGCGGGGACGGATGATGCCGGTGCTCGACGATCTGCACGACGCACTGGTCACGTGCTGTTGCAAAGGCGACCCGAGAGAGGAGGGCGCCACCTTGTTCGGTGCGATCGATGCTGCCGACATCGGGCACAGTATCGGGCGAGTTACGACGGCATTGGGGCAGCTTCCCATCGTCAATGATTTTTACGGAAAGATGGAAGCTCTTGAATTGAATGCCGCGCTTGGCAAGGAGAAGCGCCTTACCGTGGAAGTAGACAAGCGCGAAGAGCTCGGGGAGAGGAGGAGTGTGTTTCTTCACCGCCTCAGTTTTCTGGAGGTCCCACTGTGCGCAATGGCCGACAATCCAACAGGAGATTTTGCAACTGGCAAGATCTTCCGCGAGAAATGGCACTTGAAGTGGAGTCCTGCAGTCGAATCATCTCTTATTGACTTGAACCTTTACGGTGACTCGATTGAAGCTTGCTCTTTATCTCGATTGCGTGAGAAGTTGAAGGCGGACGAGCACAGCGCCGGGATGACGAGCCAACATCTGATCCGGGCGGTGGATATGGATCTGCCCGACCTGATTTATTCGACGGAAGAGGCTCTGAGTGCGGCTGTCGATACGGATTCCCGCTTCGTCTCTCTTACGCAGGCGTTGAACAATCTGCTTTTGCTTGATAGGTATCTGGTCTATCGCAGTTTGCGTCGAGGAAATATGGATGAGTTGATTGTTCGTTGTTTCGATCGAGCCTGCTTTTCCATTGCAGATGTCATCGCTGTCCCTGAGCCTGAGCAGGAGGGAATCGTCTCTGCCTTGATCGCTCTTGCCGAGGCTACACAACAAGGTGACAAACACAGTCTCGATCGAGATCTCTTCGCTGAACACGTTAAACAGGCTGCTCACAATACGATGGTGCCATTTCTTCGTGGCGCATTTCTCGGCATGCTGGCCGAGCTCAGGGAGATCTCGGCGGACGATTTGGCCGAGTCCGTACGCTCTTTGAGCAAGGCGTCCGCGGATGTCATGGTCACTGCCGGCGATCTCCTGGATGGAATCATGGCGGTCTCCCGCACTTCGATAATGCTCGGGGCGGATGCGCTGATCAACGCTATCGATGAGCTTTTGCGCGCTTCGGAGTGGGACCCGTTCCTAGCTATGCTGCCGAAAATGCGGGGTGCATTCGAGAGACTAACCCACAACCATAGGGATTCGCTTGCCTCCAGGGTAGCTGAGTTGTACGGCTTGAAAGAGAGCCGTTCTCTTACGGAGTTGAGAATCTCAACCTCTGCGGCTGTCGTTGTTGCGCGAATTGATCAGCAGGTCGATTTGATCATGAAACAATGGCAGTTGTAGGCGCCTCTGGCATTGAGTTTGATACCATATGTGGTGAAGATGGATGACTAACAAGACTGACGAGAAAAATACGCTATCACGCTGGAGACTGGTTCTCGGTAAGGACGCCGAGAAGCATGGTATCTCAATTTCGGGCGGAGCCGAAGGTTCGTCGGGCAGCAAGGGCGATCTCGAGCGGATCGAGGGTTTGGTCGGCTTTCTGTTCGAAGGTGGAGGAGACGGCGGCGACGGAGCGGCGGTTAAATCGAAGGATAGGCAGGGCGGTTCCGGCTCCTCCACCATGACCGTGCCTGAATGGGTTGAATCGGTCAAAGAGCTCTTTCCCAATCAGGTGAAAGAGGTTATGGAAAAGGAGCTGGTACGCCGTCGCGGGATTTCAGAACTTTTGGAAAAGCCTGAGCTGCTCGAAAAGATCGAACCTAATCAGGAGTTGGTCAAGACCCTTCTGATTCACAAAGACCTATTGAATCCCAAGGCCCGAGTTCTCGCTCGCAAGATCATTCAGCAAGTTGTCGATCAGCTCAAAGATAAGATTAAGCTTCAGGTGGAGCAGGCGATCAATGGTGCTATCCGCCGAGATCGGCATTCTCCCCGGCGTGTGTATCGCAATCTGGATATCAAGACGACTGTAAAACGTAATCTGAAAAACTTTGACAGCGATTCCGATAAGCTTTTGGTCGAACGGCTCTATTTCTTCGCAGCGGAGAGAAAGCGTCGCCCCTGGCACGTCGTCATCAATGTCGATCAATCGGGCTCCATGCTGGACTCAGCGATTTTTTCGGCAGTCATGGCGTCGATCTTCTATGAGCTTCCATCGATGAAAACTTCATTGGTCTTGTTCGACACGCAAGTCGTAGACTTGAGTGACAAGGTCGGAGAACCCGTCGATGTACTGCTTTCGATCAATCTTGGTGGCGGCACTGATATCACCAAGTCCCTGCTCTATTGCCAGCAACTTGTTCGAGAACCTGCTCGCACTATAGTAGTGACAATCAGCGACTTTTACGAAGGACGAGATGAACGCGATCTGATCGATCAAACTAGAGTAATGTTTGATTCTGGAATCAGAATGATCGGACTCGGTGCCTTGGGTTATGATGCTCGTCCTGAGTACAACAAGTCGACTGCGGCACGGTTGCGCAAAGTCGGCATGGACATCCTGGTTTGCACGCCGGAACGATTGGCGGATTGCATAGGAGCGATCATCCGCGGCTGAGCCAGGTGACCTGCTCGCGCTGCATGATATCCCGAATGAATTCGCCTCCCTTCATCATCGCTGCGCTCATCAATCCGCGCGGGAGCGTGGAGTCGCGTGACAGCGCTAGAGCAAACGCTGCCGCGATTTTCGCCGTCAGGAAGTAGGGATCGGCGCCTTCGATTTCGATGGTGGAACTTGCTGTTGCGCTCTTCCCGTGACAGCTCAAGCAAAATCGGGTCAACGTCCTTTCGGGGGTGGCTGTGCTGAAGCCTATCAAAGAGTTCAACAGCATTTTTAGAGGAGTCTTGGCTATGATCGGGCCCAAACTAGCTGACGCATATAGTACTATATATGGTGCCTGACTGGTTAAATAGGTGCTTATATTCTGAACCGGGCTGTGAAGCGGAATTAGATAGACCTCGCCGCCTGGAAACGGGAAGCGCAGGTGTCTTTTCCCGTCGCCAGCCGTGAAGCGGGCGATGTCAGAAGAGTCTAGGTTTTCCAGCTTGCCCGATCGCAGTTGGTGAGCTGCCGATTCCAGGGCGCAAAGTACGCTTCGTTTGGTACCACGGCTGGTGTACAAGCCCTCGATTATGTACGTCGATTCAAAGCTTTGCAAATCGCCTATAGTGGTGGCCATCAAATCAGCGGCCGCGTCCGCCAGTGCGTATTCGAATGCGCAGGCTGGAATGACGGTTACACCGTTGCGCTCCGCCATGTCTCTGAATTTGTTGACTGCCAGCGCGATAAACTGCTGCTCGCCGGTGATATCGAGGTAGTGAACGCCGTTGGCGATCGACTCTTCAATGACGGTAAGCCCGAGCTCGGTAAACGGGCCTGCGCAATTGATTACGACGGAGCTTTTCTCGATCGCCTTTTTGACCTGCTCTCTTGAAGACACGTCGAGCGTTACCAGCTCGTTGACAAGCTTGGACTCGGTGTTGAAACTTTCCAGTTTAGCTCGGTCTCGCCCACAGAGCCTGAGCGGCACATGCTCGCTGTTTAAGCTCTCAGCAATTAGTCGTCCAGTAAAGCCAGTGGCGCCTATAATCGTGATCATAGAAAAATTGAGATTCGTTACTATCGGTAAGAGGAATTACATGTCAGGACAAGATTCTTAATGTTACTGGTCGTGAACTTCTTAAATGTGTTATCTCCAATACTTGTTACCGACCCGATAATTTTATTAGCACCTGAAAGGTAACGAAAGCGGAGTATACGCTAGCCCGCTGGCTATATTCCAATCCGTTTCCGCGAAACCCAATTTAGAGAGCATGAAAAGTGGCAAGAGCCAAGGTTAGATCTATAGGCACGGCGCTGCCGGAGAAGGTGTTGAGCAATTTCGACCTCGAAAAGATGGTCGAGACTTCCAATGATTGGATAGTTGAGAGGACCGGTATCCATACCCGCCGCATCGCCAAAAAAGGCGTAACAACATCGGACCTGGCTACTGAAGCCGCTAGGAATGCGTTGGCTGCTGCTAATGTCTCCCCTGAAGACGTTGACCTGATTATAGTTGCCACAATTACTCCGGATATGCTTTTGCCGGCCACCGCCTGTCTCGTTCAAGACAAGCTGGGAGCCAAGAAGGCCTGGGGTTTCGATATGTCGATTGCCTGCTCCGGATTTTTGTACGCTCTGCAAGTCGGTGCGCAATTCATTCAGACCGGTGCGCATAAGAACGTAGTCGTCATCGGCGTCGATGTGATGTCGAGTATTATCGACTATCAAGATCGCCAGACCTGCATCATATTCGGTGACGGTGGTGGCGCCGCGTTATTGACTGCGGTGGAATCCGAGGAAGAGGTAGGCTTCATTGATTTCATTCACGAAGTGGATGGATCCGGTGGAGAATATCTTTGTCTACCCGCCGGTGGATGCAAGCTGCCCGCTTCTCATGAGACTGTGGACAAAAGGCTCCACTACGTGCATCAGGAAGGCAAGGTTGTTTTCAAGTACGCCACCAGGAAGATGCCTGAGCTTTGTGTGAAACTCTTGGAGCGAAACGGATTCACAGGCGAGGATGTCGATGTATTCATCCCGCACCAGGCTAATCTTCGCATTATCACGGCGGCAGTAGATCGATTGAAAATGTCGATGGAACGTGTGGTCGTCAATATAGATGAATACGGCAACACCACTGCCGGAACCCTGCCGCTTGCCATGGACAGCGCGTTGAAGCGTGGTCAATTGAAGAAAGGCGACCTGGTTTTGATGGCTACGGTAGGAGCTGGTTTCAGCGCAGGAGCTGTGTTGTTTCGCTGGTAGCAATTCAATAAACTCCTCAGTAAGAGGTTGGCTTGTGGAGTCATTTGAAGAATCCGATGCGGGCGAGCGCGAGTTGCAGGTGCGCACACCGCCAGACGGCTTGCTTCACGAGCTCAGGCTGATCGATGACGAGACAGCCCGATCGCTTGCGGAATATGGAAAACGGCATGGTGAGTGGAGTGAATTGATCTTCTGGGGCTCGTTCGTGGCGGTGATCGTTGCTTCATCCGTTTTAGGACTGTTTCTGCACTTCAACGTCTGGATATTGTTGATTTTGTTTTTTTCAGCAGGCACGACCGTTGCTACGCTTTCGGGACTGCGCGTCTATGGTGCTTTCAAGCGTCGCGACTATCTGAGCACAGCCAGACTGCTCGACAGCGCTTTGTGGTGGAATACGGCGTTTTATCCGCTTACCATGTACACTCTCGATCTGTGCAGTTTCGTGCAATTTCGAATGCTGACATTGCAGGGCCGACATGCCGAGTTCGAAGCGCTGACCAGGGTCGTCTGGGCCTCCATGACGAAGTCAGCTGTTTGCTCAGGCATTCCGAAGAATCCCGGAATTGCTCACTATCTTTCTTGTGCCTATGTGTCGCAGCGCCGCTACGACGAAGCGATTGAAATTGTCTTGAACTCTCTTGCTAACATAAGGTCTAAGGATGTCCTTGCCCCATTCAATGTCGTAGTACTAGCCGTGTGTTATGTTCACACAGGTCGATTTGATCAGGCTCAGGCGCTCCTGGAAAGATATGCCCAGGTCCTCGCCAAGGCACCGCATACGGTATCTAGGCGGGTGACTTACATCGAAGCTATTATTCTCAAACAGCGCGGAGAGCTCGACCAGGCAGAGCAGAAGATCGAAGACACGCTTGCCAAATCCAATATGAAGCCGCATGAGGCGGACGAATTTACTGCCCTGTGCTATCGAGTCCTGGCCGATATCAGATTCCGCCAGGAGAGGGTGGAGGAGGCCGAACTGCACTATCGCAACGCTATAGATCTGTTCAAAGCCAATTCCAATCCAAATTACTTCGATCTGTCGGACACTCTCAGGGATTACGCCCGGATGCTGTCTGCGATTGGACGAACGGAGCAAGCTAGAAACCTCGAAAGCGAAGCCAACCGCTGTGACGCGGCCTACCTGGAGCGAGAGCTGTCGCGGTTAGACCATATTCGAGAGCATATTGCCGGTAAGAAGAGACCTGCCTACGTGTTAACGAGTCTGGTCAACGTCGGCAGCTTTTCTGAAAAACCGCTTACCATCTCCAGCTACACGAATCAAGATGAGGACTCATGTTGAGTCCTCGGCAATTTGAGCCTGGTATCTGGATCTTCTTTTTTGTCGTCTTTTGATTTTTCGCTGTCCTTAGACTTGTCGTCCTTGGCTTTTTCAGACGATTTTTCACTTGTCGGTTTTGAGTCAGCCGGCTTTTTGTCCTTCTCTTTAGTGCCCGTGCAGTTGACCACTACGTCGTCATCTTTGATGTCGACGACTACGTGACCACCTTCTTCCTCTAGTACACCGAAAAGAAGCTCTTCCGAAAGCGGCTCTCGCAACTTCTGTTGTATGAGTCGCGCCATTGGTCTTGCGCCATACAGCTTGTCGAAACCTTTCTTGGAAAGCCATTCTCGAGCTGCCTCTGTCAAGGTGATGTCGACATTCTTCTCAACCAGCTGAATCTTCAGTTCATCTACGAACTTGTCGACGACGCGCTTGACGTTGTCAAGCGTGAGTTGATTGAAGGCCACCCAGGCATCAAGGCGGTTGCGGAATTCAGGGCTGAAAGTTTTTTCAATCGCGTTCTTGCCTTTGCTCGCTCCCGGCGTCATGTTCTTGCGCGGTACGTCAGGGTCTTCAACCTCTTTGGACTGGAAGCCTATCGGTTCAGAAGACATCTCACGGGCACCGGCATTGGTCGTCAT
>CAZISK010000168.1:0-11375 GCA_964541355.1 uncultured Candidatus Obscuribacterales bacterium | reverse complement strand
GACCTCGCCGGGACCGAGCTCGGCGATCGTCTGGCCGTCGGAGCGGATCGCGAGGCTGTGGTCGGCGCATTGTCTAATGAACTCGCGTCCCGCGGTATCTCGCTTGAGCTATTTCAGAATAACAACGGCTTGAAGATCAATTTGCGTACAGGAGATAATCCGACTGGAAAAGCGCTTATCTATAATCTGGCCAGTGGTGAGGTAGCTGCAGGTCAGGAAGATGTGCACAAGAGTCGCTATACTTCGTCGAAAGAGAACTGCTTCGAAGGTCTTCGTGAGATAGCTGCAGACATCCGTAAAGCATTGCGTGACATATCAACAGAAATCCCGCCATTGGACTTGTTCAAACAAGGTTGGTTTGAGGAGCTTCGTGACACGTTGCGTGGACAGGACAACGAAAAGGTCATGCAAACTGTTGCTGCAATTCAGAAGGGACTCGAAGGATCAGGCATCAAACTTGAGTTCGACACCCGTCTTCGAGAACTGAAAGTCTCGTACAGAGAAGAATATGGTGGCAAAATAATCGATAACAAGTTAGTGATACCACTAAACGGCGATGCATTTTCCGCATCCTACAGACAAGAGCACGTAGACGGCAGCCCCGGATACACAATGAATCCAGCGAGTGTGAAAACCACGCGCAGAGGGTTGGACGTCAAACTTGCCGAATTGTTCGGCAAAGCAATATAGACGTAGAAGCGAGCGCCAGGACATCCTTATCGGGTTGAACTTTGTTAGCGTGGAGATGTTCGAATGTTTAGAGTAGGGGCGCGGTTCGTGAGCCACCGTGCTAGGGTAGGATTGGTTTCGCGGGCGGTTCGTGAGCCACCGGAGCTAGGGTAGAACTGGTTTCACTACGGTTCGTGAGCCACCGGTGCTAGCGTAGAACTGGTTTCGCGGGCGGTTCATGAGCCGCCTTACTCTTAAGCAATCCTGAGCTCGATTAAGTGGTAGCGGTACATGTGATTGAGCCACTAACAAATGCGTAACACACCCATGCAATTGTTTCATGGGGCAGGAGCTGTCTTAGTGGGAGTGTTTTACAATGTCGATAGGAACGGATAGTGCGGATTGTTTGTTGCCACGATACACAGCAGAGAGCGTCTGGTGCCTACTGGACATCTTGGGATCTGAGCCTACCATTGGTGGCAAAAAAAGGAGCGATGCCGGTGAAACTACCGACGCAGACACCAGCGCTGGTGCTGGAGAGAATGACGACGAATTCTTCGGCGTCGAGACAAGTGATTATCTTCCGGAGCTAGTTCTCGTTGACTATAATCCAGATCCTACTCCTCTGACCGGACTGCAATCGACACTGATCGAACTGGCGTCCGCCTACTTAACTCCCGAACTTTCTGCCGAAGAGTCTGCCCAACCTCTTCCGGTTCGATTAGAAACGGTCTTGAAAAAGCAAGCCGAGTTCAAGAAATTGTTGGAACAAGAGAAGAACGATGGAGTATTCGGACCGGCAACCAAGTTGGCCTATAAGCAGTTTGTCGCATACCTGGAGAAACAAACGACGAGCGCGATCACTAGTCTTAACTCGCGAATGATGTCAATTCCTGCTGGAGCCCCAATCTCATTGCCCAGAGATATTCGACCAGAGATGGCAGGACCTGTGTCGCCGGATTTATTCCGTTCGATGGTAGCAGCCGGTATGGTCAAGGCCAAGATCGATGTAAGTTGCGACAACCAACCCACAGCTGATGATCTTTCAAAACTTGATACTGCTTTCGGTTGGTTAGTGACTTGTAGTCGAGCTATAAAAGAGGCGGATTCGCGCGAAGAGAAATCATTCATGAATGGCGTGATAGCAGAAAACGGACTGCCACCGGGTTGGCGCTACAAAGAAGGGGATGATTTCGAAGCCTGGAAGGCCGCTGCTTCCGAGATGATCGATCTATCTTTAACGACCAAGGGTTACATCGGAGCCATGCTCCAATGTTACGTTCTTGGTGCTGGCGACAAGTTTCCGCTCCAATTACCAATCGGATGCAAGCTCACGTTCAAAGGATCGGACAACAAGGAGTTCGTTGCGACGCACCTGGACATTAATGATCCTGGCACTCTTGCGAAGATCAAGACTGCGAAGCTGATAGAAATTGATCTAGGGCTTCCAAAAGATCTGAAGGTTACCGATCCGACCAATGCAGAGACCATCAGGCACTTGGTCGATTGGATAAATGACTACGGAAGATTCTTGGTAAAACAGACAGACAAGCTCGCAGAAATCCAACAGGATCCTAACAAGCTGCTTATGTACGGTGATGTGGAGCTGCGAAACACCAGAGGTGTTTTCGACCAAAATGGTAAGCTAATTAGCCTCATCCGAGCGTGCGACGTGGGACAGATCAATCTGCCACCAGGATGCACCGCACGTGCCATCAATCTTCTGTCGTTCGATTTTACAGCCGAGAAGGTGATCGACCACAGGGACGTCAATTACGGAAAAATAAAAGTCGTTCAGAGAGTTACGGCCGAGCAGCTACCTGTGCTCGCATATTCCAACGTCAGATTGCCATGGGAAGATTCCGTTGGACAGCCCACTATTATTGAGAGCTATTTCGATCCTGATGAATTTGTGCCTATTCGCAATGGAAGTATAGTGGAGCTGAGAAAGGCGAGTTCCTTACCATCGATAAAGAGTGCTCAACGGTTCAACTACTGGCTCGACAAAGGGCTCACGGCAGTAGTGGATCTTGGCATGGTGGCAACCGGCACAATTCAAGCTCGGGTCGCGATTAACGGCGCGAAGCTCGCTGCCGCCGGCGCAACCGATCTGCAGCTAACAGCCGGACAGAAGATTTTCTCTGTAGCCAGCAACGGCGGCAGAATCGCCATCGGTGGCGCTGGCGTATTCAACAATGCTGGTGCACGTGAAGAATCGAGGGGGGAGCTTCTGAATAAAGCCCGCGGTGTGTACTTCCTTTGTGACATCGCCCTTGGTGTCGCACGCGTAGGCAAAAGTGTTTTTTCGCCCAGGTTGCCGGGGGCTCCACCATCCGCCGCAGAAAAGATATCGGCCACGATCTTGGGACGCGGTGCTGCCGATGGCGTGCCAAAGCTAGACGGCATTCCGTACATTCGGAATACGTATAAAGGCACCATGTACTCATTCAAGGCTGCCGAACTCGGTTTTGCCAAGGTGGTCTGGGATCAATTATGCGACAGCTGGTCGGTGATCAAACAGGACGGCAATAAATTTGCTCCTATAGGAATCCCAAGAGACACGGTCGGCGACGGCAGAGGGTTGGTCATGCCTCCTGCGACCAATGCCTTCGATCCAAGGGTCTCTTCCGAAATTCTGTCTGGATACGCAGACACGTTATGCACCAATCGAACTCCTGATAAGCAGCAAGCAATCCGAAAAATTTTCGAACAGGTCTCGAGTAAACTCGAGTCCACACCGGAAGAGAAAGCCGAACTCTGCCAACAGCTTGCGATGATGTTGACTTTTTCGCCGGACGAAATTCGACAACTCGAGCAGTTGCATCCAGAAGCGCGCAAGGGCGGTTTCACTTTGACACAAGAAATGATCGCTGATCTAATGGATCCTGATAAGCGGAGAAATCTGCCTGGACCAGTGGCGAAATTAGCTGAATCCATCATGGCTAGCAGGGATCAAGATTTACTTGCAGCTGCACGGATTGGACTTCTATATCTGAACAGAGACGGCACCGGAAAGATAAATGAATCACTTGCTTCTGTTGCCATCCAAATTGAAAGCTATCCAAGGACAGTTGCTGTCGACAATGTAGGTAGGGTTGAATCAAAAATTGATATGACAATACCTGCTCGGACGCTGAAGGTTTCCTTTTCTACGGCGTCTATCGTGAAGGATTTGCAGATCGATCTATCTGAGAGAAGGCAGACCAATCGCGGAATCGTCACTGGTGATGTGCTGTTGCGAATTGGGGCGCTTAGCCATCGCGCCTATGGATGTGTCTTACGGGATGTTTTGAATGATCCGACTGCACCTGCTGCCGACAAGATGCGTGCCCTTACCGATCCGTTTGGCTCTCGCATGGCGGTCATTGCAGATGGTGCCGCTATTGAAGAGTATGAAGCACTCGTCGGCAAGTCGACTGCCGATGCAGCCGCTCTGGCTAAATCATTCGGAGTGACATCTACCGATTTTGTAGCGACTCTGGAGAATACAGCAAAAACCGACCCAGCTCCTGAGGTTCGTGCCATGTCTGCCGCTCTGCTATTTGGATTGCGCCAGTCGAACCCGCAGCGAAAGGCAGAGATGCTAACAGCGTTAAACTCGCTATGGCAAGAGATGAAAGACAAGCCCCAAAATTTTGTCGAAGCAATCGAAACATTCTTGCAACGCGCAATGGCTCGCAGAGTGCCAAGCTCGGATACTGCCGGTGGTGCCCTGCTAAGAGAGTCGCGACTTAACGCTGCTATGTCTCTGTTGTGTATGACCCGTGCTGATGACAGCAATATGAATGACCTGATTATAAGATCGATTGCGGACACAGTCGATCGTTCAGATTTTGTTGCCACTAATCGAGCCCTCGAACTCCTTCTTCCCGATCGGATCAAGCAATTACCAACCCAGGTTCAAAACAAACTTTTTCAAGAGTTGGCCCTTATGATCAAGCGCCCAGATAATGGAGAGACGGACGATAACTTGATCCGATTGCTCAACAATCTCAAGAAGGCTTTGCCATCTATGAGTGTCGAGGTGAAAGATCAGTTCAGTCAAAGATTGGAGGGACTTCTCACCGCGGATTCACCAACCTTTGCGAAGTACTTCCCAGAAACGCGCGTTGCTGCAATTGAGTTGCTGGTTCGAATGAAGGGACCAAACCTAAACATTTTTCGTGCTCTTGCCACGGCAGAGCCGACATTGCAGATCGGCACTACCAGCATTCGGGCGGGCGAGTCAGATGGTCGAGTCCGAGCGGCTGCACTTCGTGCTTTGGCTGAGCTCAATGACCCTTATTTGGATCTGATTGCGGAGCAAATCATTTCAAAAGAGACAGATCCAAAGGTGGCGGAGATTCTTCGAACAGTAATCTATGAGCGCCGACCGATTGCTCCGGAAATATACGCGGATCGCTATCAGGATGCACTAAAACTTCAGGTGCAGAGAGATTCTTGCGCTCCATGCTCCGAGAAAGAAGCCAAGGAGTTTCTCGCGAGCGAGTGTCCACTCCTGGACAAAGATACTTTTATCAAGGCTCTGCAAAAAGGTGCGGACTCAGGCAGTTCGTGGGTAAATTTTCAAGCGGGTGACCGATATGGATTAGATCGAGAGCTAAACGAAGCGTTACGAGTCAGGGCTGAGAGACAAAGACAATTTGAAAACCTATGCAAGATCGCCAGCGACCCTAACCATCCACAAGCTCGAAAAGCTATCATGTCTCTCTACTACATCGCGACTGGTGCAATTGCGACCCATGTCGGAATAGTCAGCATTGATAGTCCCTATAAGCCTGGCAAGCACACGCATCGAATAGAATCATTTGATGTTAGATCAGAAGCCGCCAATCATTTTATGGAGTTGGCAAAGAGCGCAAGCAAGAATCTCGATCTAGTCGCTTATGCAACCTGGCAGGCTCTGGAAAATCCTAATTTACCAATTAGTACACGGGATCAGTTCTTACAAACCCAGCTTCGCTTAGCTGGACAAGAGCGACCAGGTGGTACCAGTCTCTCGAAACCAGCAGTTGCCGGTCTATTGATGCGCATGCTTTTGACAGATCTGGCAAGACCAGAACCAAGTATTTCGTTTCAGCGGAAGGTTATAGATGAGCTCACCAAACTCAATTGTCGTGAGGCGGTTCCGATTGTACAAGCGGTGTTAGATAATCCGAAAAATCAGGCCGCTTTATCGGCCAACCAGTCCAAATATGATGTTAGGGCCGCCTGTGAGAAACTTGTCTTTGATGTTGGTCACAATCTCGCGAAGATTTGGAATGAGTCATCTGGCGACACCAAGTCGACTGCGGAGCAACGTATCGAGCGGCTCAACAACGCATTAAAAAGCGGAAACGAGGATGTGATTGTCCGAGAGCTGTTTAACTCATTCAAGGAATACACGTTCTCAGGTGCCACCGATCGTGGTCTGCAGCCGATTCTCGCAGCACTCCGCAGTACAAGTGAAAGAGTTCGATTGGCATCGGCAATGGTGCTCTTAAAAGATGGTATGTCCGCGTCGAACCTGGCTCATCTGGAAGCGCTGAACTGCTTGTTAAAACTCGAGACAGGCAGCAAGTGTCAATGGATACGAAAACAGGCTCGCGAATTCCTTAGGCCACCAATGACAGTGGCGTCCTGAGTATCTCGTAACTCTCGCGTTACAGTTCTGTCGTACTGTGTTCGAAGATTGAACATTCAAGCAAAAAACACGCCCAATTGCTTCGATTGACCAATCCTTCTTTGTAGAGCTGCCCGTGACGCCCAGATGCACCGTTTCAACGTCCTCATGGACGCTTGTTGATGCGTCCCTTCGCCAACCCTTTTCATGGAGTACATCATCATGTTTGACTTTATAAACGATAAGCGGTTTGGAGACGATAAATCATCAGGTGATTTGAGTCTTTCACCATCAGTCTACGGAGAGATTCAATCTCTTTGGAATCAGCGTGAATCAAGGGCTGCTTCAGAAGATGACACTGAATACATTTCCTTTGAGGTAGACGATGAAGAGCCGGCCCCTCCCGATGACAAAGCCAAATCGGCATCAGGAGACGAATCTAAACCCGGCACAGGAGACAATACTCCACCTGATTTGGGATCAACGTCAGCAAAAGGCACCGCGGACAGTTCCGGTGGTGCACAAGTTGGCGACAAAGTTGTGTTTGGTGGCATGGATTACGAAGTGGTTGCCAAAAGTGCTGGACTTACTTATGTGGAATTGGCTACGGCAAATGAATTGGCCGTTTTTCAAACAAATCCAAGATACTATTCGGAAAGCGAATTCAAAAGCAGATTCGAGGCCATTATGAAACCTATAGAGGGACTTGGTGACGTCAGTGGCAGGTATGTTGAAAAGGATTCATCGAGGAGTGTTGTCTACAGCGCGATTCGTGGCTCTGATGGGAGGATTCGAGTTTACGAAGAGTCTTGGATGGTTGGCCTAAAAGACAGCGAGGCTGATAAGTTGCCGAAAGTAGAAAAATCTGCCGCACCGGTTAAAAGTGGTGCTGGCGCATCAGTCGATGCGCGACCGGGACGGAGCTTGCCTGTTGCGGGACGTCCTCTGGAAACCACCAGTCGAGGCGCGCCAGCCAGTCTCAATCCTGCCATTGCGGAAGTGGCCGCACGCAGAGAAGTGAGCCCAGCGGAAATTAAATCGATGGAGGAAATGGCATGGGCTCTGGGTATCGCTGGTGAGACTCAGAAAGCCGCAGACTATCGGGAAGTTATTGCCACGCTAAAAGGCGAGCGCGGAGTACAAGCAAAGAATGCTGCCCACCAAGCTATTCTGCTCAAATGCCGTCAGTCGATGGAGATGGGCGACACGCGTGTCACTAGAGGCGCAAGCGGAGCAGTAATTGGTGCTGGCATGCTTACTGCCGCCGCACTCGGTTATTATGCAGGTCTGAAAACCGCACCCTCTCCGGCTGATCCGCCAGTCAAGATAAAGTAGAGTTGCCGGCCCAGCTCAAGTCGCAGAGCGATGACCACCTGCGTCTCGAGTGTCGAAACCGGTTTCTAAAACAGGCTATTTCACTATGGTTCTGCTTTGCTCGCGCAGGTAACAAAGAAGAGTGTATAGACCACCGATGTTCTTGCCGGTCGAGCCGCTGCCCTTCCAACCACCGAACGGTTGGACGCCGGGCCAGGCACCAGTGGTGGCACCACTGGCTCGATTGACGTAGACAACTCCCGCTTCGACCTCATCCAGGAATGTGTCGATCTCCTTTTGGTCTTGGCTGAAGAAACCTGCCGTCAAGCCGAAGTCAGTGTCGTTCGCCAGGCGAAGCGCTTCTTCCAGGCTGCTCACTTCTACAGCACACGTATATGGGAGGAAAAGCTCTTCTGTCAACAGCGCGTGATTGGCTGGCAGTCCAGTTACGAGCGTCGGCTTCACGAAATAGCCTTCTTTCATGTCGGAGACGATTTCGGCTCCAGCAAGTACTTTGCCGTCTTTCTTGCCAAGTTCGGCAAATCGCTGGAAGTCTTCGTATCCGGAACGCGTTCCAACCGGACCAAGGAAGGTATCCTTCTCCAGAGGGTTGCCAATCACGGTCTCCAGAGTGACCTTGGCTAAACGCTCGAGAAACTCTTTGGCAATGTCCTTGTGTACATAAACCCGCGAACAAGCCGAGCACTTTTGCCCACCCATACCGAAGGCGGATCTGTGCACGCCCTGCACAGCTCTATCGAGATCTGCCGAAGGCATGATGATGGCGGGGTTCTTGCCGCCCATTTCGACGATGCAAGGTTTGGGATAGTTCGCGCCAAAGCGCTTATAAAGCTTGAACCCAACATCGTAAGAGCCGGTGAATGTGATGCCAGCAACATCAGGATTATCAATCAAGGCTTCGCTGATGGTTCTGCCACTACCGGTGATGACGTTCAAGACGCCGTCAGGAAGACCGGCATCACGAAAGATTTCGTAGAGTTTGATCGCGGATATGGGCGTGTCAGATGATGGTTTTGCCACAACCGTGTTGCCGGTAACGAGGGCTGCCGCTATCGGTGCGCCGAGGAGCGCATACGGGAAATTCCACGGAGCTATCACAACCCAGACACCATATGGACGAAGAACGCTGGTGTTGCTGTCGGCCGACGAAAGGCTTGCCATTGGCCGCACATAACCTTCATTTAAACGCATTTGTTGGGCGTAGTAGTCAAACAAATCCGCGGTTTCTTCAATCTCTCCGAGCGCTTCCACGCGATTCTTACCATTTTCCATGATCAGCCAGGCAGTAAGCTCGCCTTTGCGTTCTCTGACCAGATTCGCTGCTTTTTCAACGATTTCGGCGCGCTCTTGCCATGGTGTCAGGCGCCAGGATTTGAACGCGGACTTCGCTGCCGCGACTGCATCGGAGGCGTCCTTCGCGGAGGCGCTGGCCACTTTAGCCAGTACGATACTTGTGTTGGCAGGATTGAGGCTGGTGGTCAGACTATCAGTCTTGCGCTCTTTTCCAGCGATGTAAAGCGGATATTCCTTTCCAACGTCTTGCTGAGTAGCCGAAATGCTCTTGTCGAGCATTTCATGAAGAGGCTTGTTGTCAGCGTTGAGAGTCGCATAGGTGACTTTAAATTCGGTGGTTGTGGCGGTCATAGTCGGCCTCGTTTTGGGAAATGAGTTGCAGCGATTACTGAGCAGTGAGAAACAGCCTGCTGCTCTTGAGAGCAACTTGCGGCGCTGAATTGCCAAATTGTAGTACAGATATAAGCGATAGGCTCATATCTGTGACGGCTCTAAGCAAGCCCTATCGATATCGTTTAAGACCTGTGGCAATCCGTTCACACGGTCGCCTGTGTGTGTCAGTTAAAACGGACTGTAGCCATCGTCGACACACATTCTTCGGAATGCCGGTTTCATTGTCTACGAATCGCAAGAGAAAGGAGATCGCCAAAGCCACAGACAATAAAGCCCAGGGCGACGCAAGGGGCGCCCTCTACCTTCGTAGCGCGCCAGTTGCTGCGACCATCTTCGGTACGTAAGATTCTCGACATTTTGAGACGTCGTTCCGTTAGTTAGCGGCGCGCATCGACAGCATTCTTGATATAGACGTATCGGAGTTCGTCCGATACACAAATATCGTCATTATCATAGACATGACAGTGCCGTACACTTGTGTCCGGACTCATGCTATAGCGAGCTGTGCCCCCAACGAGGCCTTTGATGTCTGTATACGCACACTGGGCTACTTCTTCGCTAATTGACTCGTACTTCAACATATCTGCCGTGATGATTGTGCCTTGCGGGATGAATCGCACAGGATAGACGACGCGAATCATTTTTTGCGTGCGCGGAGGCTCGGAAAATCCAATCATGGTTCCGACGAGCAAGCACAAGGCGATTACTATGAGGGAAATTTTTGCCATAATCCGATTCTAACTTGTTCTGCCGCTGCGTGCTCGGGGCTCCAAGCTTTTTGATTGCGGATGGCGAAACGTGTTGACGCTCGTTTGCCGCAATAGCGGTTGCAAACCGAAAGTGATGGAAACGCTGATAGTCAGGGGGGCTTTAAAGTCTTCTTAACCGCTCCCAGGGGATAATAGTATTGAAGAAAAAAAGAAAAGACAAAGAGAACAGACAAGACTTATGAAAACAATAGTTCCTGAAAGCTGGGCGGTCCCTGCTCAAATTCGCGATCGCTTTGGAGACAGTGGCGGACGGCAACGTGCGATGATCGCAGACGGACATCTGGTGCTGGTATTGCACGAACCACCTGGACAAAACGATCGACAGCGCAAGGCGCGGTTGTTGTGGCGTGATCCATCGGGCGCATGGGCGTGGACTGCCGATGGAAACACGTCAAATTTGCTGAAGAGACACCTGGCAAGCTTCACAGAGAAGTTAGAGCAGTTAGAAACCAAACTGCAAGATGCTTCCACCGCCGCCGACTACTTTAATCTATTGCAAGTCGCTGCACCGTTGCATCGTACCAGCCGCAATCTGCACGTCGCTCTGCAAAGCGCTCGGGAAGCGGTTCCCGACGATTACGACATTATCGTCTCGCGCGATGCGGCGAGTGATATCGAGAGAGCTTTCGAGCTCTTGCACATGGATGCGAAAAACGGTCTCGACTTCATGGTGGCTCAGAAAGCAGAACTTCAGTCGCAGCGTGGTCACGAAATGGCAGTCTCAGCACATCGTCTAAATGTGCTTGCTGCCTTGTTCTTCCCGGTAACAGCGATGAGTTCGATTTTTGGCATGAATTTCGCATCCGGTCTTGAGCCGGTCGCGGGCCCCTGGCTGTTCTGGTTGATTCTAGTCGCAGGATTCATCAGTGGATTGTTGCTTATGTTGGTAATCACCAACAGACCTTTAGTTAAGGAGGAACCAACGCAACCGGCGAAAAGGTTGGGAAAGTCAGCATCCAAAATAAAGCGAAAACAGTCCAAGCCGGCCCGTCAAACGACTTCTGATAAGCTTCGATCCATCGCGAGTGGTTAATTCAGACATCTCAACCGGAGTTGAATCAGCGAGCCTGGAGATTGTTATGCGGCAATTATTGGTTCCTGCCGCATTAAGAGGAATGTGCTGAAGCTAGAGCCGCACGGAAGCTGGCGCCCGCTGGTCATTCCTTTCGATATTGCAAAAAATACCAACTTGTCACAATTTGGATTTATCATATTTGGCATAGTTTGAATTCCACACACGACTCGTTGTTCAAAGGGCTCCACCATCGCTCCTTTGGCTGCTTTTTTCTGGGGGATAAAAAACATGCGCGATA
>CAZISK010000167.1:0-11417 GCA_964541355.1 uncultured Candidatus Obscuribacterales bacterium | reverse complement strand
GACCTTCCGAAATTTCGATGATTCGCTCGATTTCGTTAGTGGCGAGGTTGAGGAAGTCCGGTGAATTTGGTTCTGGAAGCATTTTTGGCAGGTACAAAACTGCCTTGTTCCTGTAATCAAACGGACTTTGGAACTTCTCCTGAACGACGGAACCAGTAATTCCCGTGCTTTCTTTGAAGAATTTGAAAGGATCATCACCGGCAGTGGCGAGGGTTGCCGACATGAATATCGCCGATGTCAGCCCTCCTCTCTCGAGAAGGAGATCGTGAAGGAACTCGGATACATCAAGCGGTGCGGATGTTATCGACATTCGCGAGCCCGATGCATCATGGCGCTCAACCCATGTGACCCAGTCTAATTGCGGTTCGAGGACAAGATGTAGACACTTCAGATATGTATCGATGTTAGAGATTATCGACTTCGCTTTGAGTTTGAGCTTTTCGCGCTCCATCTCGACATCCAGGACGTTGTCGAAAGTCTGTTCGCTGATCCAGGCGCGGAGTGCACTAAGTGAGTTGATCAAGTCTTGCACTTCGACCACTGGATGATGGAGGCGCATTTTAAAGGAACGAAGCTCGAGATTGAGGAAATGAAAGAGCTGATGAGCATCTTGCTCGATATCTTCGATCAACCTGGCGGGTGCCTGAACCCGCTTTAGCGCTCGGGTGGCTAATCGTCTGATACCACGGCTGGTGATACCGACGCTGAATGCGTCGGTCGCTATCGAATTGAGATGGTGGGCTTCGTCGATTATCAGGACATCATACTTGGGAAGAACTGCGCCGAACGATGCTGCGTCGGCGAGAAGCAGCGCGTGATTGACGACAATAATGTCGGCTCTTTCAGCCGCCTTTCTTGATTCAAAGTAAAAGCAGTCGTTGAATTTCGGACATTTGTTGCGTAAGCAATCGTCGCTGTCGGAATTGATTTCGGACCAGACTTCCCAGGGCGGAACGAATTCGAGCTCCGATATATCTCCTGTATCTGTGTTGTTGGCCCAATGCGACAGCTCGTCGTCAATTAACTGTTCTCGTTGAAAGTCTTCCCAGCGTCTCAGTCCCAAATAGTTGCCGCGCCCTTTCAGCAATGCTACGTTGAGCGGCTTCGGCGAGATCTGTTGAAGGAGGGGGATATCCTTCGATATATATTGATCCTGCAGCGAAATAGTAGCTGTAGAAACCACGACCCGCTTTCCTGAAAGCGCGGCTGGAAGAAGCGCTGCCAGGCTCTTCCCGATTCCGGTTCCGGCCTCGAAAACCCCTGTCTTACCTGTTGAAATGGAGCGTTCGATCAGTTTCGCAAGATCGATCTGCTCCTGACGATGTTCGTATCCGCTCAGTTTTCGCTTGACGGCATCAAATGCTTGCGCGAGCGTAAACTGTTCGCTGGCTCCTAGATTTGTCTGTTGGGAGGCCTGAGCCTTCAACGCACCTGACCCGAACTAGTCGCCGCGATTGCGTTGGAAGGTGTATACGGAGGTAACGTTATTTTTTGCCCTAGGCTGAGAACGTTAGCGCTCTTCATTCCGTTAGCTTTCACGATTTCGTCCAGTAATCTGGGCGTTACTTTTTTATAGTTCTTCATTGCGATCATAACGAGCGTATCGCCAGTCTTGACCTCATATGTGTTGCTGATCGGGACGAGTGTGGCATTGGGATCTACACTCTTTACTTCGATCGTCTGGTCGGACGGTTGTTGAGACTTGGTTGTCGTGGCCCCTGCTACGACGATGCTCTTCGAGTTGTCGGCGCTTGCCACTACGCGTGAGGCTATGGCTGAGTATGTCCAGACGCTGAAAAGCGATACAACTGCTCCAGCCATGAAGCCCAACATCAAGTAGAAGCTCGGTTGGCGCTTGGTTGGCTGGATAAGCTCGTGATGGACGCCGGGCCAAAGTGCTTCCAGCTCATCGGCCGGCGGCGATGACTCATGCACATCACCACTGATGGTGCGATCGGATCTAACTGATACCAAAGGAATAGTACTTACCTCATTATTTCGATTGAGGACTTCGATAGACGCCTGAGGCAGCATGGGCTTTGCGTCGAGTTGCGGCTTGCGGCGATCTTCGTCGATTTCTTCACGAATGAATTCGGGAATTTGATCGAGCATGGTGGCATCGAGCATTGAATTTTCCTCTAGGACTAAATCAACTCTCTCGTTAAATGAACTGCTTAGTTTGTCTTCTTCTACCACTGTGACCATCTCTTCAGGCTTCCTGTGGATACTGTTTTTAAACTTGCTGCGCCTGGTGGTGGCACTCGTTGGGATCGTAAGTTGGCCACGACATCAGTTGTAACACACATGCAAATTCACCGCAGCATCTTAGCGGACTTGTCACTAGAAAGTCAAACCAGTACAGATTCGCGTAAATCGCTGTCCAGTCTTGTTTCTCGGGCGATCGTCTTGCCGGGAATTGGCGCTATTGCAATATGGGTGGGCGATTCAACGATGTGACATTAAATAATTGACAACCGTCTCTACCTTTACAATCTTCTGTTAAACACCGTCTCCATTGCGACAACATTTCGATTTATCAAGCTTTCAGAGAGGGAAGAGGACGTCCAGTCAACGCTTTGTACCGAATACCTGTCCGATGCTTGGTTGTCCGATCGATATGAAGCCGAGACAGACGCCATATTGGTCGGCTATATCGGTTTATGAGTCGGTGCTAATTTCCAAGTGGTACCATGGTGGCAATATTAGATGGCACTCATTGACGATGTCCATTAGTGGGCTCAACAGCGTCATGAAGATTTGGCTAATCTTTGTTTCGTCTAAGCGAAGGCACTTGTTTGATTGCTTCCTTGCTGCCGGCAATCACTACGCATGATTTGTCGGGTTGAAACTCATCCTTTATAAACGAATTCACTTCGTTCAAATTGGTTTTTTCGATGATGGATGGAAGAGAGAACCAATAGTAAGGCTCTCTCGCTGTAGCTACGGCATCGATTATGCTGTCGGCGCTGGTAACAACGTCTGCCAACCGGTTGACCGAGACCTGCCCGCCGATGAAGCGCTTCATCTCATTGAGCTCCTGATTCGAAAGTCCTGTCGTGGCAATTTCTTTAAACTGCTGCTTGATGGCGCCGGTAATACCGCGCAGCTTTTGCTCAGACGAGCGGACGTTGAGAATCCATGCGCACTGAGATGCTAACGGCATAATTGTGCTTTGCATGACAATGGAATCATCCAGTACTTCTTTCAATCTATTTTGATTGGTCAAACGAGCGTAGAGCGGATGCTTTAATAGAGCACAATCGGAGAGCAATAAACGCGTGTATTCCGGTTTTGCTGCGGGGGTTAGAAGCAGGCGGCCGATTGCCAAATCGACTCTGCGATTGTCGTCTGTCGGTAGATTCACCTTAGAGACCTGCCGCTTGTTGGGGGTGGCGTTCAAAGCCTGCGTTCTTGCTTTACCCTGCCAATCCTTGAATGCTGTGCTGACCAGGCGTTGCGCGTTTTGTGCATCGATGTTGCCGGCCAATACGATAGTTGTTGTTGTTGGTCCGATGTTGTTGGTTCTGAACTGGTTGACATCATCTGCGGTGATTTTTAAAACGGACGCAAGCAATTCGTGCGGGCTGGGTGGATTGAACTGAGATTTGTCGGACAAGAGATTCTGCAAAAGCAGTCGGTTGGCGCTGTCCTGAGTCGTGTTCTGACGTTTCTTAATTGCACTTGCCACGGAGTTGCGTGCTGCACTAAGGCTGGTATCATCGACCAATGGATCCGAAAGGTGGTGGCTGACCAGCTTAAGCTGAACGGGGAGATCCTGTACCAGGCAGTTGGTGGTGAAGCTGATATACTCTCGTCCTTCCGAGAATCTAATTTGATCGCTTCGATCCAGCCCGATCTGAGTCTGCATATTGGCAGAATTTTCTTTTGAGATTTTGGCAGAGCCTGCGTTCATCAGTGCGACTGTCACATCCGATATTCCTGGCTTGCTGACCGGATCGTACACATGTCCAGCTCGGACAGCGCCTGCTATTCGAATGACTGGACTGGACGCGACTTTGAAAATCAACAATCTGATACCATTGCCAAGGACAAGCTCCGTCATGTTGTCGCGGAGACCCACCGCCGGCGTTGGTGACGAGGTCGCCGCTTGCCAAGGTGAGGAGATTGAGCTTTGAGTCTGTGAGGAGGTCGTTCCAGTCGAGGTTGCCGACGTACTAGTGGACGATGATGTTGCGTCAGGTGTCTGCGACGAGGTCGTTCGTTGAGTCGAAGTTGCTGGCGTACTAGTGGAAGATGAAGTTGCGCTAGGTGTCTTTGACGAGGTTGTTCCTTGAGTCGAAGTTGTCGGCGTGTTATTGGACGATGGTGTTGCGCTAGGTGTCTGCGAAGAGGGGGAAGGATCAGGTTTCATCGGAGTTTCCGTTTTTTCCGGTGAAGTCGCCGGCTTCGACGGTGCGGGCCTGCTCGATTTCGGTGCTTTTGCGTCGCTCTTCGACTTTGAATCGTTCGCCGGTGTCGAATCGGCAGTTGAATCCGCTGGTTTAGCCGGCTTCGTGCCGGATTGCTCTTCTATCGAATCGGGTGCCTCGTCGCCTGGTTCGTCAGTGCCGTCGGTTCTTGAACCCTGCAGATATGGATCGTATGCAGCCGTCTGCAGCCTGGCGATATCCAGTGCTTGATGATGTTTTCTGATGCTGCTTCCGGCGATCGCTTTGTCCATTTTCGAGAGGAACTTTGTCTTGCTCTCGTCGGATACGAATGATCGTGAAACCGACCAGCCTTCGTTCTCTCGAGTCTCCAGATTAGCCGTTTTCTGAGCTGAAGGGGTGGCTTGAGCGAGCATAAAGCCGACACATCGCTTTGTAGGCACCAGATATGATGCTGCGAAGCGCATGACGTCTTGTTTCGTAACGGACTCAATCTGTTTTTGCCAGAGCTCTGCCTGATCGAGTTTGTCAATAGCGTCAAACAGGCCAAGTTGAAATGCCCTTCTATAAGGACCCATTTTGTTCTTCTGCCAGGAGAACACTGCGTGTCTTTTAGCCTCGGACAAGCTTGTCTCATCGAATCCGCCGTCCTTGATTTTGTCGCAAATCTCCTCAACGGAGGAAAGCATTTTTGAAGGGTTTGAATTCCCAGGACCTTCGAGAGTGATTGCAAACATTCCCGGTTGTTTGCGCAGTTCGTATGCTGTTGAACAGCTGTCGCAAATTTTGTTGACGATCAAGGTATCTGTTAGTAGACCACTGACTGAATTGCCAAGCAAACATTCCGCCACCGCGGCCGATGCCGCATTGGATTCGGTTGCAGCTGGCGCGCGAAAGGCGACCAGCACTTTGTTCTTCTTGCCGCCGTATTTGAGGTAGACGCGTCGCTCACCCGGCTGAAGTGGTTCGGTGGGCACTGCCAATGGTGCTGTGGTGCTTTTTTCCCTGAGCGAACCCAGCTGTTTCTCAATCAGACTTAAAACCTGATTTTGTTTTATATCTCCAGCAATAACAAGGGTTGCGCTGCTCGGCACGAAGTAACTATTGAAATAGCTGGTGACCGCCTGCGGTGTCAGAGCTTTAATCTCCTCCTCAATTCCGGCGGGAAGATTTTTATATGGATGACGTGTATAAATCAGCGATCGTACTTCTCGCATTAGCGTGCGGTCCGGATTGCGATTGGCGCCTTCGAGCTCTTGAGTAACCTGACGCGCGGCTTCGGCCAACTGCTGTTGTGAGAAAGTTTTTTCTTTCAGTCGTTCTGCCTGAAGATTGAGAGCCAGTTCAATCTGAGAGACCGGTAAGTTCTCGAGAAAAACAGTGAAGTCGTCGCTGGTAAACGCGTCGAAGCGCCCGCCGCTCCCTACGAGTTGGCGGGCAAGCGAGCCACCGTTAGCTTTCATCGACTCGGCCAGTAAGTGCTCAATTACGTGGCACGTTCCGCTGCCTCCAGGTGGATCGTTGAGAGAACCGGTCCTGAGCCACAGCTGGCAGGAGACGATCGGAAAGGCGGGCTCTTCGATCAATACGACTCTAAGACCGTTCTTCAATCGAACAGTCTTGGCGCTGCCGGGGTCGGTCGTCAACGATTGGCATTTGGAAGGCCACGCCGGCACAATCGACATCAATAACGCCATGAAAACTGAGAGGACCTTGCGTGTGGCCTTCGCGCATGATCTGCCCTGGTGTCTTTTAGTTTTGTTGAAAATAGTCATTCGGGGTGCGGTTCGCGATCTGCTTCGCATAGCCTTCAATGTAACGTGGTTACATTAGCATGGATGGTCAAGCAGCTACTCAATTCGGTGACTCATTGACAAATATTGTTGCTCGCAAACCCCAGAGGGTGGCTCTCGACCGTTAGATTTTCAACTATCGATGAGCGTTTGCTGATAAAATCAGTCCAACCGGTTGTTGAGGGACCAATGAAAAGCGGTGTTCGCGTTAATAAGCGGCACGACAAGGACCAGGCTTCTGTCCGAGGCGAAGGGAGCCCGAGCGCGTCGGTTCTGAGCATCGTCCTTGCAGGCAATCCCAATGTCGGAAAGTCGGTGATTTTTAATGCGCTGACCGGCTTGAGCGCTGACGTTTCAAACTATCCGGGCACAACGATAGACATCGCCCACGGTCATCTCGGCGAGCACGCTCTTGCCGACACTCCGGGCGTTTATGGGATTTCGAGCCTGAATGACGAGGAGCGCGCTGCGCGCCGGATGATCCTGGAAGCGGATCGAGTCATAAATGTAGTATCTGCCTTGAGTCTGGATCGCGATCTGTTTCTCTCCCTTCAATTGATTGATATGGGAAAACCTCTTATCGTCGTCATCAATCAATGGGATGAGGCGCTGCAACGGGGAATCGCGATAGACACTTCACTCCTTTCCGAGCGTCTTGGTGTCCCTGTAATGCACTGTGTCGCCGTGGAGAACAAGGGAATCACAGAGATCGGGGAGTTCGTCAAGGAAGCGAGAGGCGGCAACATTCGCGTCGAACTTCTCGAGAAATTACAACCGTTGCTGAATCGCGGAATTGACCAGGCGCGAGCTTTGTTGATTCTGGAGAACGATGAGACGACCATCGCGGAATGCAATCATCGCGCGGATAATCTCAGGTCCAGCATTTATTTGGAAAGACGGCGTCTGGTGGACGAAGTGGTTGACGACTGCGTCAACGAAAGTGCGAGGACGACCAAGTTCTCCGTGAAGTTGGGGCGATTTTTGCTTCACCCCGTCTATGGTGGCATCGTCGCCTTGCTCACCTGTTACTTCATCTTCTATCAGGTGCTTGGGGTCTGGATTGCCGGCAATCTGGTCGACCTGACTGAAAAACAGACAATGCGAGTATTTTACGAACCAGTTGTTCGAAAAGTGGTTGCCACCACTGCGCCGTGCGAAATTACAGTCAAGGATCAAAAGTTTAGCTTTCCCAATGGGACTTCGTCCTCGGCGGATACTCCAGCATTGGAAGCTGCGATGGCCGCTGTTAATCCAGGTGAGGTTAGATATGACTTCTGGAAGTTTAGATCAAACCTTCTGAGTATCATTGGTAACATACTGGTTGGCGAGTACGGAATACTGACACTGACAGTGACTTATCTGCTCGGGTTGCTCATGCCATTGGTAATCGGTTTTTACCTCGGGCTATCACTTCTCGAAGACTCTGGCTATCTGCCGAGACTGGCCGTGTTGGTTGATCGCCTCATGAATAAGATCGGATTGAACGGGCGTGCGATCATTCCTCTGATTCTCGGACTTGGCTGTGTCACGATGGCTACGATTACCACTCGTCTTTTGACGACTAATCGTGAAAAGCTCATAGCAACGGCATTGCTTGGCATAGCAATACCATGTTCCGCACAATTGGGTGTCGTGTCCGGTACATTGGCGCGCTCCGGTGGTGGCGCGGCCTGGGCTGTGTATGGTTCGCTTGTCTTTGGAATTCTCGCTATTTCTGGACTTCTTTTGAACAAAATCTTGCCCGGTAAATCGCAGGCGTTGCTTATAGACCTGCCGCCTATGCGGCTTCCTCGCTGGGATAATGTGGCGAAGAAAACCTGGAAGAAATCCTGGGCTTTTCTCAAAGAGTCTGCGCCGATGTTTTGCCTCGCCGGATTCGTAGTCACAGTCGCGCAGATGGTAGGGTTGCTCGATATATTCGTGAATTCGCTGCAACCGGTGGTGGTGCACTGGCTAAAACTGCCTAACGATCCGCGGATACCGACGACTTTTATATTGGGCATCGTCAGGCGTGATTTTGCCGCCTTCGGGCTGACTGAGGTCGCACTGACTGCTGCTCAGGCGGTTACTGCGATGATTGTCATTACGTTGTTCGTACCTTGTATAGCGACCGTCGGTGTGATGATAAAAGAGCGCGGTCCGAAGGTGGCGTTCACGATCTGGATAGGCTCGTGGTTGTGTGCTTTTGGTGTAGGCGGACTTCTCGCCCTGGTGTTGCCGCCGCTTTTTGGACTTTTGGGATTAAGGTAACTTCAGATAAGCATATGCGATGAGCTTGAGCTGATACCGCCGGTGGCGCATTGGTTGTCAGGGATAACCCCATTTCGATTATCGAGCGCTTGAATGATAATCAAGCACTTACTAACTTCTGATCATCATACCTGCAGCAATTTGCTGTGGTTGTTCTCGAGGTGTTGCCCATGAAACGGAAACACTGGCTTCTCTTGGTCTGCGCAATTATCCTGGTGCCGCTTGCTTTGTTCGCGGCCTCAATTGTTGCCGGTACCGTCGTTCCGATCGGCACGTTTAAGGCCGTGGAAAAACAAAAGCTTGTCGAGCAAAAGCGGCTGACTGAGACCGGCTTTGAAAAGCGCGGTCCTGTCACTTCGACGGATTCGGCAGTCGTAACGGACATCAATATGGCAGGAACAGTTCGAGTGAACAATTTTGGTTGACTCGAGGCAATGCTAATCGCCGTTGGAAACGGCGTGGGTATCTTACTTGCATCGATCGGCACCGTTGGTGCTCTGGTCGCATTGATCTGCAGACGAAACGCATTCCGATGGCATGCGTTGCCGGTCTGGCTGATAGTAATTGGACTTGCGACCCCGTCCATGCTTCAATTAATGTTCAAGTTGGCTGTCGTCCTGCATGTATTTGATTGAGGTTCCGTTGGAGACTGGGCCACCTGATCGGGCTGAGTCTAATTATCTGCAGAGGCTTTGGGATATTAAGTAAAACTGTGGTGACTTGCACCCACGTACCTGTAGTTAGCTCATATGCGCGGTTTCGCAACCCTTTGTAAATCGAAGTACGAGTCATTTAATCCTGTGCTGACTGCACTTTCGGGCGTTCTTAAAGTCTGTTTCTATCTCGCTCCTTCGAGATCCCGGCGGCGATTAGGTATAATGCAAACTGGCTTTATGAAACGCGTCCATGGCAGGCGTCGCCAAGTGGTTAAGGCACTGGATTGTGGTTCCAGCACTCGGGGGTTCAAGTCCCCTCGTCTGCCCTCTTCTTACTAGTCGTGGCTGAAAACACCGACCAAATGGGACCATTCTCATTTGCAATAAGCTACTATCTGATTTAGGTTCCACTTTTTTTCCACTTCTGATGTCCAACGTGGTCTATTTTGGGGTAGTCATCCAAGCACGTTGTTTTGACTGATTTTTGGGGTACTTCGCTGGAATGATTGGCGAAGAAGTTGCTCTTGCTGTTTGCTGGCATCGTTAATGAACCTGGCGTAGTGGCGATACATTACTTCGAGGGTCGAGTGTCCGAGAAGCTTAGCGACATAGCCGGGAGACATACCTTTCTGAAGACAGAGTGATGCGAACGTGTGTCGGAGTTGGTATGACGGTCGATGTCTTAGTCCGGCGGCTTTTAACGCCTTCTTCCAATACTTGTCCAAGTGCTTTCTGACCGGTGCTCCTTTCTTATCTAAGAATATGAAATCGTCCGAGTGTTTGACTTTTCGCTGCCTCAACTCCTCGAGTGCCACGCGCGTTTGTTCCAACATCGGAATTGTACGCTCTGCTTCGGCTGTCTTCGGCAACCCTTCCTTGCCACGAACAAGTCCCTTCGTGATACTCAATTCTTCTCGTTTCCAGTCAACGTCGGACCATCGCAGCGCCAGCAATTCGTTAGGACGAGCGCCTGTGTAGGCGAGGCAAATGTATAATGGCTTCCAGTGCGGGTCAAGAGCTCGAAACACCAGCTCCAACTCATCTTCGGACAATGGGTCAACTTTCGGCTTAGGCTCTTGCTTTCGCGGGACGTTCTTGGTTGGGTCGATGTGACAATACCCACGACGCACTGCTACTGAGAAGATTGAGCGAAACAGTTGCATGACCGTATTGCATCTAGACGGTGAGCCATTTTTAGCGAGGTCTGATTGAAACTTCGCTACCATTGCTTCCGTGATTAGCTTCAAGTCTCTGTCGCCAAAACGTGGCAAAAGATGGTGCTCGAGAATGGATGTATAGGAGGTAATAGTGGAAGGCTTTGCATCCTGTCGTTCTGCCATATACTCTTTTGCTACTTCCTTGAAGGTAAGCTTTTCCTGTGCGGCTTCAAGCTGATGGAGTATGGCTCCCGGATTGCCGGTCTGTTGTGCGATTAATAGTTGGTTTTTCAACTCTCGTAGTCTGGCTTCAGCCCTTGCCCTATTCTCTCTACTTACTGGTCCGATTCGCTCTTTGTGATCTCTTCCATAAATTCTGAGCCGGATATGGTATTCATTTTTCTTGATCGATAGTCCTTTCATGACGGTCCCTCCCACTATTGATATCGGTGGCGCTGTACGTACTTCTCACAAGCCGCTCTTCCGCAGTTTCTTTTATTTGTTCTTGTTACCTCAAAAATGGCTCCACAGCCCGGTTTTGGACAGGCTCGGAACAAGTCTCTTTCTGTCGCAAGGTCTCTTAGCGCAAGATGCAGAGCTGACCAAGGATCGGTTACATAATCGATAGGCTCAAACCGTACCCGCTCATCTTTCCACACCGGCTCCAAGCCCGTCTGCACGCGCACTGTGTTCTTATCAACAAGCCACTGAATAGTATCGGCGGTCATGCGGGCTATGAGGCTCAGGCTGTCCGTCGCGTTTACAGCTAGTTCGTCGGTAACTGTGCTCCAGGCAACTCTTACCGGTTTCCAGTCTTCCCAGTCTCCAGCCACATAAAAAAAATAGCCCGGCACTATCACTGGCGCAAAACCCACTGCCAGATCCGTTAGCTCGTCGCCTTGTCGTTTTAGCTTCTTTCTGCCGTCGCGAATCAGATGAGCTTCGCCGTTGAAAGCGCTTGGGTCAAAGGCGAACGCGTAATCCAGTAGTCTTGCATAATCGCCCGATTGCATAACCTTTAACAGCTCCAAATTCAAGCGCACAGACTCTGCCATTGCAACCACATCCGACAAGACGACATCCACAACGGTCTCGTCTCGATTCCTCGCCCTTTCGGTCGACGTCACTAGTGGACCGTGTAACAGGAGGAACTCCAAGGCTCTATCTGAGTTG
>CAZISK010000166.1:0-11469 GCA_964541355.1 uncultured Candidatus Obscuribacterales bacterium | reverse complement strand
GTAAACTATTACTCAAGGCTGCTTCTGGGCTTCGAGGTCACTTCAAGGTGCGCCCAATATACAAACAATCCAAAATTCAAAAAAGTGCGCTCCTCTCCGGACGGCTCGTTACGACCGCTCTTATTCTTCAATTTGCCCTGATCCAGCAAACAGCGTTTGCCACTGCCGCTTACGACAACGACAATAACAACGAGCAGCAATCCACACAACCACCGGACAGCGGCACACCGGATACAGTACCACCCGTTAATGCCAACTCCGGGACCAGTTCGTCAAGCAGCGCTCCAGTCGACACATCCCCCACCTATTCCATACGGCTGCCGCAGGCGGTCACAGGCTCGGTGGTGCCGATCATTCCGACAGGTAGACCGCATACACCGCCGGGCAATCCCTTCATGCCTTCAACGGTCCAGGATGCGGACCACCCACTGGCCTGGCGAGCCACAGCCGAAGCGATCCGGCAACAACAACCGAGTCAGTCGCTTATCGTCTCCAACTTCAAATCTGACTTTAAATCCACTTACAGCAACATGCTCAGGGAGTTCGAATCGACCGGTTGGTCCCTTAGCTCTCTGTCTCTACCAGCTGGACACTTTCTCATTCGCATACCGCGCTCGACTAGCACCACCGGCAGTGGCGCCTCGCCTGAAGATGCGGCAGCCTGGCTCATCCTGTCCATAACCCCTGTCGATTCGGAAAACACGGAAGTGCGCATTAAAATCCAATCAAGACATCCAGGCCAATTCCTTGCGGCACTGAATGCCGTCGTCCAGCGCTGTCAATTAAAGTCCAACGGTAACCAACTTCTCTAACGTGACAAAACCCAAGCCACTAATAATCGGGATAACCGGTACAATCGGTTCAGGCAAATCGACTGTCGGTCGAATCCTTGCAGAGCAGGATGTCCCGGTCATCGATTCCGATCGAGTCGTCCACAATCTCTTCGAATCTAATGATGAGCTTAAAGCCGCAATCAAGAATGAGTTCGGCGCTTCAGTAATCGACCTTGAGGGCAACATCGACAGGCAGCGCCTTGGGGCAATCGTCTTTGCCGACCCGACTCGACGAAAACAGCTGGAAGCCATCGTTCATCCAGCCACAATCGAGGAGATTCAAAAACAGATTCTATCTCTACCCAATAACCAGTTCGTAGCGGTCCTGGTGCCTCTACTTTTCGAAGCAGGATTGGAAAAGCAATACGATTTGATCTGGTCGGTTTACACTGAGGAGCAAACCCTGAAAGGGCGGTTGAAGTCGCGAGACGGACTCACTGACGAGGAGATCGAGAAGCGCCTGGCGGCACAAATGAAACAAAATGAAAAATCTAAACGAGCCACGCACACAATAGACAATTCTGGTACAACAGATGAAACCGAAAAACAGGTTTTGCAACTCTTAGGACAGCTGAAGAAGGACTCAGAATGAAGTTGATTCTTGCGCTAATCGCTATTTTTCTCTTCGTCCAGGACGCCCGATCGGACGATAATTCTCAGCCACCAGGCACTACATATGTGATCGAGCAAACCTGCGGCGTCCTCGGCGATCACACTGTCGTCGCATCCAACAGTTCCATCAAGATTACCGACCAGGTGACTGGCATGGTGACGTGGGCACAGACACCCGATTGGAAAGTCCTGACAGTAGATCCAAAGAACAAAGTCTACTCGGAGACTCCGCTCGACTCATTCAAGAGTTACATCCCCGACAGCGAATTCGTCGATCCGGGCAACCGTTGGGTCACCCTTCCTTTCGAAAGCCAACCCACGACCAAGGTCGCAGGACAAGACGCCAGCGTGTATAAAACGCCGGTGAGTTTCGACGAAGAAAGACAGAAAGCCTGGACGCAAGAGTCGGCCTCGATGACTTTCACAAGAAAGGCACAATATTGCGTAAGTCAAAAAATCACCTTACCACCGCAAGAATTCCGGATCCTGTGTCGCTTTTATGAATTGCCCGAGAAAGGAGGGTTACCGCTCGATTTCAGGTATTACAGCATGGCAGGCCACATGACGACATGGCTTTTCACCAATTCTGTTAAACAAACAAAGAGCGAGGTGCCTGCTATGGCTATAGATCCCGCCTTCCAAAAGGTTGCCACCGCCAGCGATGTCAGAAAGGCATTTAGAACCAAACAATCTCAAAACAAAGAGAGAAAAAAACGGCCCCTCTTGTAAGCCATGAATAAGACAAAAGTATATATAATTTTCTAACGACCGCCCAAAGCGTGTTTGCTTGTTTTGCGCCAGAAGACTGTCAATAGGTTTAGAATGCCAGGAGGGTATATGATTCCGAGCTCGGCGTGATTGAATGACAACCCGATCCTTCAGCGCAAGCGCCGAAGCACTCCTGGAATCGCTCATTAAATGGTAGTTTCAAAAGCACGAAGCCACACCAAAAGTCAGTAATGCCTACCGTCAACTTCATCACAAAACAGATTCAATACAAAATCGTTTACTACGGTACGGGTTTGGGCGGCAAAACTACGAATCTGCGGTACATCCACAGCCAGGTGGCCCCGAAGGATCGAAGTGAATTGATCATCATGTCTACTGAGACTGAGCGGACGCTTTATTTCGATTTCTTGGCTCTGAGCCTGGGCGACATCAAAGGCATGCAGGCGCGATTCTCGATCTATACCGTACCCGGGCAGTGGGAATATAGCGCCAGCCGCAAGCTCTTGCTCAACGGAGTAGACGGCATCGTCTTTGTATCTGACTCCAGCCCTTCAAGACGCGAGGAGAACAAAAAAGCGCTCCTCGACATGATCGAGAACTTGGCTACTTACAAACGCAAGCTTGTTGATATTCCTTGCGTACTGCAATATAACAAGCGGGACCTGACAAGTGTCCTGCCGCTTTCAGTAATGGAGCAGGATCTGAATCTACTCAAAGTACCATCGTTTGAAGCCGCCGCTATTGAAGGCAACGGTGTGTTCAGCACCCTGAAAGGGATTACGAAGCTGGTCTGCCAACTCGACGCTTGAGCTTAGTTCATTCGTCGTAAATGCTCGATGAGAGACTGTTCTGGAAACACTGAGCGGGAGTCGCTTGGGATGCTTACAGATTCGTTCCATCTCAGTACAGGAAGTTTGACAGTCACATCAAATAAACACTGGCGACAGTAACTCCCGCCAGCAGCATACGTCTTGATAATTAGGCTATCAATCCGGCGCTCCGAATTCTTCGCAAACGGTCACTGCAAGAAATAGCCGCACTCACCACAGAACTTGGCGGACGGCTCCAGCGGCAACTGGCAGCTTGGACACGCTTGAATGCGGACCTGCAGCTGGTAGCCGCATTCACCACAGAATCTGGCATTGGGCTCCAACGGCAACGCACAACCCGGGCAATGGGGCAGGGTCGAGCTCTGGGAAGGCTGGGGTGCGACCGGTTGAACCGGCTGCGGTAACACGGGAGTATACTCTTGCGTCGGGGCCACATACGCCTTTTCCGGCTGTGGATGCGGCGGTAATGGCCCATACATCTGCGGATCGGGAGGTTGTACTTCCTGACTGTATGGCACCGTGGATGATGAGATCGGCACATACGGTTGGAGTGATGGCGTAACAGGCGATGGGACCGGAACGGTTTCCTCGACCAACGGAGGCGGTGGTACGCTCTTTTCCGGTGCAAGAAAGTTCAGTTCAGGAAGCTCGGGATTCAAGCCCTTCTGAAGGTTGTGAATGGTGATGCCTGCTGCCGATTGGGAGAACGTTCCCTCTGCCGAACTGCCAGCCTCAAACGGACGTTGCGGCATTAATCCGGGTTGTCCAATCGGTTGTGGACCCTGCAACATCGCCGAGGGCGGTGTGAATCCCGGCGGCATGCTACGTCCGGAGGCTTCTGCCTCTTGCTCAAGCATGTCTTGCGATACGGGAGGCGTCATATCGCCTACTAGGTTACTGCCAGGAGCGACCGGTTCTGATGGTGCCAATGTCGACCGCCTCCCCATGGCGTCATAGGGCGGCACCACTGGTGGTAGCGGACCGGTGTTGATCTGTTGCGATTCCGTCTCGGGTCTGTTATCGACCGACGGTTGCGGACGAGGTTCTTCAGGCTCTTGCACCGCCGGCGGCTCGGCGACGGTAGGTGTTGCTTCTTCAACTGCCGCTGGTGCCACTTCTTGCGACGGTTCTGCGTCCGCCGCCGCGGCACCCTTCTTTTTGCGTCCTTTAGCAACCAGCTTTTCCCGTGCCTTTTTGCGCAGAACATCTTGCTGTTTCTCACGCTCTGACGGGCTCATATCTTCCAAAATCTCTTTGTTGGAGCGGACCATGCTTTCATCTTTCGCCCGCTCCGGATCTTCCGTTTTCTCAACGGCTGCTAGAGTTGGTGGTTCTGCCGGCGGTGTCGCTCTAACGCCAAAATCAAACTGTTCGTTCACGAGGCGATTGATATCCTCGTTCACATCGGCATTCGACTGTACAGGAAGGGCTGCTTCTCCAGAACGCATAGCAGCGTCCTGCTGAATCCGAAGTTCGAGATCGATCATCGCCCTTTGAGCAGCTTTCTCCTGAACTCGATGCAGAGCTTCCTGTTTGGCCCTCAAGGCAGCCTCGATTTGCTCTGCTGTTTGATTATTCTGATCTGCCGAGCCTGTCGCTGATCCATTCGGAGAGAAGGTCTGATTCTGAGATATCAATGCCTCGTACTGAGCCTGGCTCAGAACGCCCTGCTGAGATTCTTGTTGAGCTCGCAGAGCAGCTTCTTGGGTGGATAGCTGCTGTGTTTCTTGTTGGATCCTGGCCGCTTCTTGTTGTGCATGCAACGCAGCCTGCCGCTCCAAGATCTGTTGTGCTTCTTGCTGAACACGCAATGCAGCCTCTTGCTCCGCTCTCTGCTGAGCTTCTAGTTGAGCACGGAGCACAGCCTGTTGTTGCGCTATCTGCTGCGCTTCCTGCTGAGCCCGCAAAATAGCCTGTTGTTCCGCTACTTGCTGTGCTTCTTGTTGAGCGCGCAACATAGCCTGTTGTTCCGCCGTCTGTTGTGCTTCTTGTTGAGCGCGCAGCGCAGCCTGTTGTTCCGCCATCTGCTGTGCTTCTCGTTGAGCGCGCAGCATAGCCTGTTGTTCAGCCGCCTGTAATGCTTCTTGTTGAGCGCGCAGCGCAGCCTGTTGTTCCGCCATCCGCTGTGCTTCTTGTTGAGCGCGCAAGGCTGCTTCTTGCTGAATCGCCGCGACTATCTCAGCTTCTTTAGCAAGACGTACCGCTTCTTCCCTGGCCTTAAGCTCGGCCTCCTCTCTAGCCCTTTGTTCGGCCTCTTCTCGGGCGCGGCGTTCAGCCTCCTGATATGCCAGCAATTCTGCTTCTTGTTGCGCACGCAATTCAGCTTCGTGCTGTGCCCGCATTCGTGCTTCGTACTGTTCGCGACGCTGAGTCTCTTCCTCGGCACGACGATCCATTTCCGCCTGACGGGCTCGAAGTACCGCTTCTTGTTGCTCTCGAAGCTGTTGTTCTTGCATAGCCTGCAGCATGGCAGCCTGTTCCGTCCGTCTCTGCGCCTCCACGGCAGCCTGATTTTGCGCATTTTGTAAGGCCTGGACGTGCGCCTCATACTGAGCTTTGAGCTTGGCTTCGTTTTCAGCCCGCTGTCGAGCTTCGTCCATCACTCGACCCTGATCGACCTCAGGTCCTACGTATGGATTCTCCGGTTGAACCAGGTTGGCCGCAGTGGCGGCACGCTCGAGACTGGCGCTGTGTCCGGCTGGACGTATTATAGGTGCACTCGTAGGAGCAGCGCTGGTCTGACGAGGTCCGCTGCCGAGAAGATCGGCGACATCGCTGCCGGGTCTACCAGGAGGACCCTGAGGCCTCGAGCCGGGCGCATAGCTCTGCGATCGCGCTTGAGGCGAGCCATCTTGCGGGGCACCACCACCTGGAGAACGATTGCCCCGCTCGGCAGCTGGTTTTGACCTGTCCGGTTTTCCAGTAAAAATCGGCGTCAACATCGTGGAAGGTGGAGCTGCCGGTTCTGCCTGCGGCTACGCTTTCGGAAGAGGCTCGGCCCTTATTAGATCGACTGCTTTGCGATAAACATTTATTGGCAACAGTCTCGCTTCCACAAGGAATGGAGACGGAGGAAGCGGCTTCTCTTCAAAACTGCCTGGATAACTGACATACAACAGCTCTTTAGCGCGAGTCATCGCTACATAACAAAGACGCCGCTCCTCCTCGTAATCATTCGCTGCTTCGGCAGGCGAAAGTCCTTCTGCCATGCCCGTCAGAAATGCAATCGGCGACTCGATGCCTTTAGAATCTTCAAAGCTCTTTATCTGAACCGAGCTATCCTCGCCGTTCGAATCCTTGTTCTGCAAGAAATCCTGCTTGGCTTTTACGAACTCACGGACAGTGCCGTACGCCTTCGCCTCTTCTTCCAGCTGCTCGACCTTGCGCATCGGTTCATACACCACCCCTGGTGGCACCTTTACCGCACTGTAGATCTCGTTTAACCGCTGAGTTCTCTTGAGCAAACCTATTGTCTGAGCCGGCGGCAGGTTCTCTTGATTCATCGTGCGGACGATCCGCACCAATTGCGCCAGATCTTCACAGGAACTGTCTGCGGTGGCATCATGATAGATCTCGATTGCCTTCAAAAACGATAGGTTATTGGCTTCAGCAAAGCTAGCGATTGTATTAGACAACTTCGATAACTTCTGGTCCATTTCTCTGGACTTCAGTTGGCAAAAGCGCTCGAACGAGGCTCTCGATTTAGGGCCGTCCGGATCCATAACCAGTCGCAAGAACGCCATGACGTCGCCCACCTCATCAGGCACCGCGTCATTCGAAACGGTTGTGTTGGCACACTTGATGCTCTTCTTGAAGAGAGCGCCTTCCAACAGTGAGGCATATCTAGGATGACGCCAGAGCAGCACTATGTCGTTAGGGGACTTGCCGCTTTCGATTAAAATCGACACCTCATTTGCGACCCATTCCGCTTCAGCCTCTTCGGTTTTGCATTGCTGCGGCCCGATCACAGCGCTGGTGGCGGCTTGCCCGAAGCCCGGCACCATATCTTTGGGAATGCCCTTGAAAGCTAGAGCTGCAGATAGGCTGCGTGAATGATCGACGATTGCCGGATGACTCCGCCAGTTTTTATCAAGCACATAACAACGAGCATTAGGCATCCGAATAGAGGTGTCTGCCATGAGTCGGGGCAATGCGCCCTTGCTCTCAGCGACGCATTCATCTTCATCCCCGACCAGAAAGAGATTATCCTGGGGAAACGCCAGCAGTCTCGCCATCAAATCGGCTGCCGCTGTGCACTCTTGATACTCGTCGACAAGAACATACTCGAATTTATGCTGGTACTTCGCTCGCACGTCAGCATCGTCTGCCAGGATCTGCGCGCAAAGTGCAATCATGTCATCCGAATCGACCTTATTGCTTTTCTTTAGCGTATCTTCGTAAGCCATATAGAGCCTGGCTACCAGGTCGTCTTCGTCAGTGGTGCCGCGCTCTTTGATTACTTCCGGCGTGACCAGATTGGCTTTGTACAACGAGATCAGCGCTCCCACGGAGATTTCATCGATATCGGAGGACATCAGCTCGAGTTGAAGAGGATCGATTTCCTTCATTTCCTTTTTGATCACGCGCTGCAGGACACGGTGTGGAGTGGTCTCCACCTTCAAAGGCGGTTTTCTTTTTATAACCGCGGCATTCTCCTTCAGAATCCTCAAACCGAGATCTTTCCAGTTCGAGAAGTTTAACCTCAGAACAGTCTGTGCATCGGTGAGCATCTCAACTTGACGCTTGAGCTGCCCGATCGTTTCCTCCGAATAAGAGAAAACCAGAATGCGCTCCGGACAAACACCCTGAGCCAGCAAATAACCAATTCTATGAGTAATTGTGCTGGTCTTTCCAGTACCGGCACCACCAGTAACCGCCACTGGACCGGCACCATGGGTGATGGCAAGCTTTTGACAATCATCGTCGACGGGCAGCTCCGGAATCTTCGGTTGGTCTCGCCCCGACATCAGGCGCCCCACCGCTGACTTCTTGCGACCTTGACTCCAGACCTGTTCGACCGCATCTACACAGGCTGTCAAGTCGCCGAGAATCTCAGCCGTTGTAAATCGAAGAATCTTCCAGCCGTCGCTCAAAAGCACCAGATTTTTCTTAGCTTCGCCACTATTCGGCACATTCGGATCCACCGACGACAAGACATCGCACTCGATGGCTAGTCTGTTGTCGCGATCGGCAATCGACATATCCAGCATGTAGTCTCCCAGGACCTGCTGAGCGGTCACCGGGAGCTCACGCTCATTCATGGCCTTGAAGAGATTGTATTCCGCCTTCAACATGGGTGGGTGCCCGTCGGTCCTGACCTGACGGAATTGATAGAGGTCGATCATTGTCGCCTCACTCAACCAGATCAAACGCTCCCACGAGATCTTGCGCCCGGAAAACTCAATATCATCACACTCGGCGCCATAGGCTATGAATTCATCAAGACCTAAAGAGGTTGTGACAATTGTCGCTTTGTTGAACAACGCCCGCGGATAAAAAACGTAGTGAAAGAGGTACCAGAGCTGCTGTGCATTGACCGGCGCCTCGAGATCTTTGATAAAAGTGACTTCTGAACGCAGCATGTCCAGCTCGAACATGGAAACCATCGGCTGATTGAACAGGGTGCCCTGAGTAGCTTGCGTCCAGAGCTTTTCCGCCTGCATGACCAACTGCTCGCCGGTTGCCACGAAAGGCTCGATTCCGCGAGAACGGAGATTGATAATTGATGACTCGACATAAGCCTCGTAGTCCGTGCTGAAATCAGAAATGAACAATCCCCTGACCGAACCCGTATACAACTTGAAATTGTCGACAAACCAATGCATGGCATCTCGACAATCAGTCGGTTGGGGAGGCATTCTTCGTGAACGAATGTCGGGTCGGCGAGGCTTTGACACTTAGCGATCTTTCTCTATAGGCATGTTATATGGGCTACATATACAAGAGAGTTTAGCCGATTCTCTTGAAAACCCAAAATCCGCCTATAGCAACCTTCCCTCCTGACTTGAAGAATATTCAGATAATTGTGCAGATAATAATCAAATAGGTGATTTTTCACTGGCAGTTTATAAAGGCAACAAATCTGTTTTTTGCGCTAAACAGTAAGTATCCGGGGCTTTCCGGAAATCGGTCTGATAGTTAGTCATTCTTGACATATTTCACTTAGACCGGGGAATAGTACAATCACTTTGGGCTCATTGTTTGGAGTCAATGGTCTCGGATTTGACCGAACCAGCATTTACCAGGTCAAGCGAGCAAAAACCTCAGTAGAAGAAGGAGAGGGAGTTTCATGAGAGCACTTGTATTAATGGGTCTTATATCCGTTATCGCAGCACCGGCAGCTCTTGCCCAAGCCTGTGGCGATGAAGGCCGATATTTCCACCTTAAGCCACCCGAATATTCGTGGCCAAGTCACAGAAAGCGGACCATCCACCGCAAAGCCAAAGCTCTGCGTTGGTACCGTGAGCACAATGGCAACGTTCTCGTTTGCCCAGAGTCCTACATCGAAGGCATCACCGTTACCGTCAGCAAGTAAGCTGATTCACCGGTTAGTCTGATAAATTTAGGCGATTGAGCTTGCTTGCCGCAAGTTTGATTGGCTATTTTGGAAGTGCTTGCATTGTCTCGCTTGAGACCAAGAATCAATTAAGCGCCCCGTTCAAGCGAGGCGCTTTTTGCTCGTCATTAGCGCCGCATGGCTTGTTTTTTGCGAGCCTCATCCCCATAAATCTTCAATGTCATTGGATCACCACCAGCTGCCTTGTACAGCTTTTGAAATGAGTCGACTTTATCCATGGAAAGCTCCGCAGCCGCGGCCGCAAGCATTCGGCTTGGTTCTTTATTGGGGTTACTCTTTAGTTGATCTGTGACAAGCTCCCGGCCGCGCTTCAAATCGGCTGGATCGTTGGACGCAGAAAGAGATCGGGCATACATCGCTCTACCATCATCTATCGCCAAGCCTAACTTCATTAGCTTGCGAGCCGTGTTTTCGTCGCCTTCTTTATCAGCCTTTTCCATTAGCGCTTTCTTGGTATTCTCAAATCGCTCGCCTTTGAACGTTGGTTGAGCTCCGGTTTTTAGTAAATCTTCGGCGGCGCGACGCTCGGGCGCGGTCGGACCACGCTCTATGTCTTTCAGCTGCATGGTGTTGCTAACCGGTCCGTCTTCAGTCACACCTTGATTGCCTTCAAAAAAACTGACTTTTAGATGTGCTGCATTGAGAAGCTCGTCTATTTTTGGCTCTTCTTTGAATGCCGCATCCAGCACTTTCTCTCGATCCTCTCGTTGCATTCGGTAAGTTATCACTTCTTTCGCTCTCTCAGCTCTGCTACGAACCTCGGCATCATCAGATTTCAAGGCTTTTTCGAGTCCCGGCAAAGCCGCTTCTCCGATGCCTTCGAGCGCCTTTTGAGCGCCATCTCTGGTCGGCCAGTCTCTCGAGGACAAAGCACCAATTAGAGACGGTACAGCCGGTTCTCCAATTTGCTGAAGAGCGTTCAGAGCTCCTGCTCTTTTGTCCGAGTTTTTCCTCAAAGCCAGGTTGTTTACATGCGTCGTAATCTTCTCCTGCAGCTTCTTGGAATCATTTTTTCCTCCTGTCGTTCCATCTTCGTCACCATCTGTAGCACCATCCAAAGATTCTGACGGATCGGCCTCGTCATCCCCTTCAGTCAGGTACAGTCCAGGAAGCGATACATTATCGTCGTTTACATTGTCGCTGATTGACCGAATACTCGCCGACGTTGATCGATCATCCGATCTGCTAGTGCGGCGCAAATCATCGACCTCGCTCATCATTCGGCTGCCTGAGTGATCATCCTGGTTGCTGACTACAAAATCCTTTTCTTGCGCATTCGGTTGATTTTCCATGACTCGTACCTCTCCTGCAGATACAAGTTTCCAGAATCGCTTGAAGATTTGGTGAAAACCAATTGTTGCTGTATATCACAGACGAAGCCGTCATGCGGAGTTAGCGTGATTCACGTCTCCAGTTTGGCGCATCGAATAGTGGATTGTCCCACGGTATGCCGCTGTCGGTCGCCATTCCATCACCGATTCCCTTGATGTATGTCTTATGCGCGATTGTCAAACTCGGCTGTACGAGATAGACCCAGGGAAGCTTATCGGAAAGAACCTCCTGCACCCGATCGTAAAGCTCTTTTCGTTTGGCTTCGGTATCAGCTCTGTAGGCTTCATTTACCAAACTATCCAGATGATCGTCATTATAATGTGCATAATTGAGCGGTCCATTTTTTCCCCAGACAAGGCGACAATCCGGGTCCGGTCCCTGCGATCGGCTGAACAACACGGCATCGTACTCGCCGGTCTTCAAATACTTGTCCTTCATTGTCGAATATTCAACCAGTTCTACCCGAACCCCAATTTTCGCATTTTGAAGATCGCCTGCAACCACCTGCGCTACATCCATGAAATCCTTGATGGTCACTATCTTAAAGGCGAGGCGC